>CAZDFM010000338.1:0-4014 GCA_964504465.1 uncultured Pseudobdellovibrionaceae bacterium
ACGACCACCGCCTTCTCTGTTTATGCGTAGGCGGTATCCTTGGCTATTTAGCCAAATAGCTGTAGGGGATAGTGATCCTTCTTTCAAAAAAGCCATGAACGCGACTTTAATAATTTTTGCCATCTCATCATCAATTTCCAAATACCCTGGCTTGTCAGGAATAGTTTTGTAACCTACTGGTACACAGCCACCATTGTAGAGACCGCGTGCGGCTCTAATGGCGATGTTGGCCTCAACACGCTCACTGGTTTGGCGGCGTTCAAATTGTGCGAGGTTCATCAATTGAAAGATCACCATTTCCCCAGCGGCGGTGGTGGTGTCAAAGTCTTCTCTTAGGCTTGTGAATCCACAGCCTTGATCCCGCATCATGTCCCACATCTCAATAAAGTCTCTGGAGTTTCGAGATAGCCTTGAAAGCTCAGTTACCATCACGAGATCAATTTCTTGAGAACGAATCGCCCTTAACAACTCTTGAAGCTGAGGGCGCTTCATATCTTTGGCTGAAATCCCGGCATCCGTATAAATGCCTTTGATCTCACCAAAATCGCCGATACGGTTTTTATATTCCACCGCTTGGCGCAAACGCTCTTCTTGATTTCGGATCGAGCCCTCAGGGTTTTCTGCCTGTTCTTCGGTTGATACCCGGATGTACAAAGCGATCTTAAAATTTTTGGTTTTCTTATTTATTTTGAAATTAGCCATCGGTTCCTGTCCTTCCTACCACTGGGGTAGTATTGGTTACAGGAGCTTTGGACTGATTCTCGGAGAGCTGGCAAAAATAACGATAGACCATCTCGGCCATTTCATCAAGTAACTGGTTATATTCCTCATCAGATATTTCAACTGGCATGATCTCGACCTGGTTTACACTCCACGTCTTTTTCATTTTTATCCCTTACAAACTTTTTTTCTTTTTTCTTCTTCTTATCTTTCTCAATTATTTATTGAATTAATCTTCTTCAAATTCTCTCCTTCTACCCAACTCACTTAAGCTTCCTCCACTGCTGGCCACCCTACCAATCCAACATCGTTGGGGGAGGGTGGCCAGCAGTGGAGGATGCGCTCTCCGTTAGCCTGCTTCGGCGAGAATTTCTTTTTCTTTTCGCTCAGTTAGATCAGATTTCACTTCGATATTTTTCTTCATCTCCCTGCTCAAGTCAGAACCAGCCTCTTGAGCAACCTCTAAAGTCTCTGGGATAAACACGTCCTCAACCAAATACGTTTTATCTCTAAAATAAAGCCTGGCCCTGGCACCATTTTTTTCAACCTCACTGACCTCGGACCACAAGAGTAAGGGACCCTCATAGTAGCCGGTCACATCCTTCCAAATCTTTTCTAAGTGCCTGCCGTGAGGCTTTGTTAAAACCAAATACCAAACAGCGAAGATGTTTCTCTTTTGGCTGTAAGAATTAAAAATCTGCTTGTAGCGGTCTTTATTTTTATAATGAAGCTCCAGCTCAATGGCGACCGACTCCATTGCGCCTTTGTTTTTAATACTCATTATTCCATCCGGGACGGACTGGGATATCATGCGCCTCAGCCCATGCTTCCTTGCCATTTTGGATCTGATCTCATGCTCCGGAATCCACGATCTCGAAACCCCTTGGTCTTCTAAAATAAATCTAACGCCACTCAATTTTGTGTCATGAACCAAGTTTAGCGGGTGGAAATTCCTTTTAACATTCTCCGCGCCGATGACTTCTGCACCTTTTAGAGTCAAATGCCAGGCCGCCTCAAAGCTCGGCAGGCCCAAAACTTTGGAGATATATTTTCCTCGCTCAAGCTTTCTTAGCCGCCTGAGGACGGTGACTTTCGCAATATTTTTAAATACTCTATTTTGAATCTGTTCAGTTGATAAGATCGCAGTCATTGAAATGAGTTTAAATAACTTGAGGTCTCTGTTTGTTAAAACCATGTTTCCCCCTTTTGTGGATTACTAAAAATCATCGAGCGCAAGCCTTGCCGCATCTTCTGGCGGGCGTCGAAGCTTTGCCTCGATGGCTTGTTGTTTATTTAACTCAATCTCTAGATCTCTCCGCTCAGATGCTAATCTGTCCTTTTCAATTTCTTCAGCCTGCTTTTGTTGCCTCTGAATCCTCCAGGCTTCAACTCTTTCCCGCTCTTTTATTTTCTGCTGGTTGATTTCTTTTTCTTTCTTGGCCTCGCTAATGATGCTTTTTAAAAAGCACCAGACAAAAAACAGTCCACCTATAGTAGCTCCTACAAGTGCCATCTTATGAAACCTGGAAACCAACCCCCAGACGGGATTGCCTATAAAATTTGAACCATTTAATTTCATGCCCCAGTAGATGATTTCTATCCCGAGCACAAAAAACGCAAGCGTCGGCAACGCACGATTCTCCATGCATACCTCGATTAAAATTTATTATTTTTTTCTCAAAAAGATTTAATTCGCTGATTTAGCAAATGACGTTTTTGGATTCTCAATTTTGATAAATTCAACGCCTACTTGGGGCCTTCATATATGTTATACTGACACAAAATTCAAAAAAGCCCACTTGAAATCGAATTAAACAACATCTAAGGACCTAAAAAACTCTAAGAACTCGTTTAGTTTCGGAAGAAAAAATATTTTTATCCTCTCAGAATCTTTAAAGAAAAGATCATGGCACAAAGCAGTGACAAAACATTAAGTGTTGCGTATATGTAACATGGATGAGAAGGAAAATTCGAAGAACCCTCAAGCAACAAATTACCGCTAATGAGAGCGCTCATGAAGCCTATGCGGTACTTATGCAAGGACATAGGTCTCACCGGAGCCTGCCTAAAGATTTTCTTCTTTACTCCCTCTCTGAACAGGTCATTTATTCGGATTTTTTAAAACTCTGCGCCGAGTACGACTCTTCAAACGACCTCCTAGAGCTTCGTAAAGGGCTCTTCCTTGTTGTTAAGGCTATCGGAGTTAATAAGATCGCCAGAGCCACCAAAATCAATCGTGTCACCCTTTACCGGATGCTTAAAAAGGGCGGCAATCCCAGCGTAAAGAACCTCGTTGCTCTATTAAGAGCCTTAAACATGGCAGCCTGGGTTGTGGAAAAAGAATTTCTAGAGCGCCGGGAACAAGTGCGAAGGAGATCTGGGCGGCGTTAATGTTTTAAACCGAGCGAAGTATCCGAGTTGGTCATATTCAGGAACAACTGACTTTAGTGACCATGGTCGTAACGGCTTTTTCGATAAGAGTACTTATCAGTACGGTCAAGAAAGTTCATTTTTTTGATTCAGCAAAGTCCTTAAAAAACAAAAGCCTGCATTTTCATGCAGGCTTTTTGAGCGTTAAACTAGTAGTTTTGTCTTACCTGCAAGCCGAGTTTACAACCAAAGATTGAAGCTTCGTTTTAGCTTCGATCTCAGTTTCAAAACGTTCACTATAACGTAAAGAACCGATGCTGACCGAATATGCGTTGGCTACCTTCTCAAGTTCGCAGACCGGAAGATTTTTTTCGTTGGGAGAATCACAATATCCTGAAGAAACCATTCGGTTGCGTACGGCAAGGGTTTCGCCAAGAGATTTACCCCCGTCAAAAAATCCTTGCTTGAGGCGGTCAATACCAAACACTTCAACGCCCAACGTTCCAGAAGCAAAGTTAAAGGCGACGTGGCAGATTTTGTTGGAGCGTTTATTATTTTCTGTTCGATATTCCACGTTTATGGCGTCGCCTGAGCAATTTTGCTCATAAAAATCAACGTCGAAAGATTTGTCCGTAGAGGCCGCGAGTGCCTGGGCTGATCTGTTGGCGTTTGCGCAAAACTCTTTCTTAGAAGTTTCACCGCATTTAAGCTGTGCTTCAAATGCCATTAGCTCTGTTAGGTCCAATATCAGATTGTTCGCTCCCTGTGCGACGGCGTTCTTATGAGCATCAGAAGCCCATTTTGAACACTGGTCGGCAGAGGCAATAGAAGAAGTCGAAACAAAAATTGCTAACAATGACAAAAATAGGCGATTCATTTGATCTCCACGGTCAATATATCGAGCCTGATAAAGCTGCACTTTAG
>CAZDFM010000339.1:0-4013 GCA_964504465.1 uncultured Pseudobdellovibrionaceae bacterium
TGGCTTCTTGATTCGAGAGGGTTGAACTACGCTGTAGTTTGCATAATCCCGTCTCGAAAAAATTTAGGAGGAGTGGGTGAGTCATTCTTCTTCGAATTTGTGCGAATGGCATTCGCCAAAACTTCTTCCCAAAAAACAAAAACGCAGTTCCGAATCGGAACTGCGTTGCAAAACTCAGCATCAATTTCTAAAAAGAACTAAGTCTTCCCAGTCAGCGCCTTAGTCTCACGCCCCTTAAGCTCCTTAGGCTTCTTCAAATCATCAAGTGATGTTATCTGAAATTCCAATCCCTTACGGCTATGAGAATCGACACGGACTTTTCCGCCCTTGACCAATTGGCCGAACAAAATGTCGTCGACCAATGGCTTTTTTAAATACTCATCAACCGTACGGGCGAATGGACGAGCGCCATAAGCGGGGTCGTGGCCTTTTTCGAATAACCAATCAATTGCGGCTTCAGTAACTTCTAGATCGATTTTCTTTGGATGAAGTTGTGAGGCAAGTTCACCGATGAACTTAGAAACTACTTTAATAAGAATGGGCTTTTCTAAGTTTTTAAATTCTACGATCGCGTCCAGGCGGTTTAAGAATTCAGGTCTAAATGCCTTTTTGATCGCGTCCATCGAAATTTGCGAGCCTCGGTCAGGGTTAATACCTAAACCACCCTTGGCGGCTTCGTGAGCGCCCGCGTTTGAGGTCATAATCACAATCGCGTTGCTAAAGTCTGCGGCTTTGCCATTTGAGTCCGTCAATTTGGCTGAGTCCATGACTTGAAGTAAAATATTAATCAAATCAGGGTGAGCCTTTTCGATTTCATCCATCAAAAGAACACAGTACGGGTTTTTATTTACGGCTTCAGTGAGCAGTCCGCCTTCTTCGTAGCCCACGTAGCCCGGAGGTGCGCCGACTAATCTAGAGACCGCGTGTTTCTCCATGTACTCTGACATATCAAAGCGCAAGAAGGGGACACCCATGAGTTCTGCAAGCTGCTTTGAGACTTCGGTTTTACCCACACCAGTCGGGCCAGCGAATAAGTAGCTCCCGATCGGACGGTTTTCGCGCGCAAGGCCGGTACGAGATAACTTAATTGAACTCGTCAATTTTTCGATCGCCGCATCTTGGCCGAAAATTTTCTTCTTAAGTTCTTCATTTAAATCTTTAAGGCGCTGCTTGTCTGATGAAGTCACACTTCGAGCAGGGATCTGCGCAATTGAAGCGACAACCTTTTCGATTTCTTTTACACCAATCGCTTTAACCGAATCATCTGAAGCTAAGATTCTTGATGCGGCACCCGCTTCGTCAATGACGTCGATCGCTTTGTCGGGGAGTTGACGGCTAGGAATGTGTTTTGCCGAAAGTTCAACTGCGGCCTGCAAAGCGGCTTTTGAGTACTTCACATTGTGATGCTCTTCGTACTTAGTTTTTAAGCCTTCAAGAATCTTTAAGCTGTCTTCAATCGTAGGTTCTTTTACATCGATCTTTTGGAATCTACGAGCCAAGGCGCGGTCTTTTTCAAAATTCTGACGGTACTCTTTGTAAGTAGTTGAACCGATACAAGAGAGCTCACCATTCGCAAGCGCCGGTTTAAGTAAGTTCGACGCATCCATTGAACCACCTGAAGTGCCACCGGCACCCACAAGCGTATGGATCTCATCGATAAACAAAACAGCGTTCTCGTGAAGCTCAAGTTCTTTCACTACAGCTTTTAGACGTTCTTCAAAATCACCGCGGTACTTGGTTCCTGCGAGAAGCAAACCCATATCTAAACTAAAGATAGTCGCATCTTTCAAAGAGTCGGGGACATTGCCGTCGACAATACGTTGAGCTAACCCGTCGGCAATTGCAGTTTTACCAACACCGGCTTCACCAATCAGGAGGGGATTGTTTTTGGTTCGGCGAAGTAAAATCTGAATCACACGTTCAAGAACGTCTTCGCGGCCAATCAATGGATCAGTTTTGCCAGCCTTCACACGTTCGTTTAAGTTTTGCGCAAAAGATTTTAAGGCGGATTTTTTGTTATCTCTTGGTTCTTCAGCTTCGTCCGCATTCCCACGGAATTCAGTAGGGGCGGCAGGATTCTTGGCCACTCCGTGCGAGATGTATTCTAAAACATCAAACTGCAAAACACCTTGATTCTCTAAAAAGTAGCGAGCAAAGCTCTCAGACTCTTGAAACAAAGCGACAAGTAAGTGACCTGAGGTCACGGTTTTTTTGCCTGCACTTTGCACTTGAATCGCCGCTCTCTGAAGCATGCGGTGAAAGGCGAGAGTGAGTTCAGGACGCCAGTCGGCCTGCTGACTTTTTTCAGCATCCACCTGGGGGCAGTTTTCATCTAAGAAGTCTTCAAGCTCTTGGCTTAAATCATCAAGGTCCGCACCACAAGCCTCTAAGATTTCTTGAGTCTCAGGATCTTTTTGAACTAAAGCTAAAAGGACTTGCTCAAGGCTTACATATTCAAAGCCGTTATTTCGAGCCTCTTCAACAGCGTGGCTTAAAGCCAATTCGAGTTTAGGATCTAACATTTACTCACCTGCTTCCTGGGGCTCACGCTCCATGACACATTTCAAAGGGTGGCGGCTGCTTTTTGCGTATTCGTTCACCAGATAAACTTTGGTTTCGGCAATTTCTTTGGCGTAAAGGCCCGCAGTGCCGACACCCTGTTGGTGAACTGCGAGCATAATCTTTTGCGCTTCTGCATCTTCTTTTAAAAAGAACTTCTTTAAGACATGAACGACAAAATCCATCGGAGTAAAATCGTCGTTTAACAGCATCACCCGGTAAAAAGAGGGCTTAGCCACTTTAGGCTTATACCGAGTTAAAACGTGGCCATCAGTCTGACCGTCGTTTTGGTCATCACCATTTTGCATCGAAAGCGGGGCAGTTCCGAGATCTTTCATATTATTATTTTCTCATACTGGTGCAAAATTTCATCCTCTGATTGGAGATTATGTCTCACATTGTTCATTTTGAGACTGATTGAGAAAATGTCAATTTCGAGGCCTAAGTCTAGTGAGGACGAGAAAAATAAGATCTATTTGATTACGACGTAAGCATTATCGTCCTGCGCCACTGGCCTATCTTGAGACTCATTCGAAGTTCGCTTTTCATTTATGAAGTTTTGCCTCAAAATATCTCAATAAGGTTAGGATTTCGTAAAATAAATAAAAAGTAGCGCGTGCGCGGAGGATTTAATGAAAAGACTAATGTCGTCTAAAGGTTTCTCACTGATCGAATTGATGGTCGTGGTTGCGATTATCGGTATCTTGGCGGCAATTGCCGTTCCGAACTACCAACGTTTCCAAGCAAAAGCAAAACAAGGCGAGGCAAAGTCAAACTTAGCTGCGATCTATTCTGCGAACAAAGCTTTTCAACAAGAATGGCAAACATATACAGGTCGTTTTAGAGCGATGGGTTTTGCGCCAGAAGGTGCTCTTCGATATAACGTTGGTTTCACAGCGGTCGGTGCTGCATTTCCAGCGAACTACACAGGCGTTCCTATCGGTTCTGCGACCACTTTCGATGCAGTTGGATACTGTGGTAGTGGTGAATCGAGTGGTGCTTGTACAATCGTAACTGTGCCTGTAGCTCCTGGTGCGGTGATTGGTTCTGTAACTCCAACATCGAACTTATTTACGGCTGCGGCTCGTGGTAACATCGATGGGGACACCGGCGATTTCGACCAGTGGACAATGGATCACAACAAAGTCGTTGCGAACCCTGTAACAGATTTATAATTCGAGTCATAGATCACTCAGCATTTTGTGCTTGAGTCGATTTAAGTATAAAGGCACCCTAATAAGGTGCCTTTATTTTTTGCTACAATCTTAGCATTTGTTGGAACTCTCCTTACAGGCCCTCAGTGGTCAGCTGAAGTTCTACGATCAAAAAGCACTTATTACCCTCCTCCAGCAGTATTTAAACACTTCCATTTAGGACAAAAAGAATCTCTCGCCGACGCGTTCTGGCTGCGACTTATCCAAGATATGGACGTCTGCGCCGACGAATTTTCTAAC
>CAZDFM010000340.1:0-2419 GCA_964504465.1 uncultured Pseudobdellovibrionaceae bacterium
GCTTCGTCCCGGTCAAATTTCTTTGAGCGTTCAATGAAGCCGTATTGGTATTAATACGAAGTCCCATTGTCTCTTCCTCCTTGAAGAATCCAGCATCAATCCGTGATGCTGTCTGAGTGTTACCTCAGCAGGGTAAATATTCTCTCAAGTAACTAATCGGCGTCTCACAATGAGTCTTTAAGATTTTTTTCTCTTTATGAGATAAACCAGACTAACATCCCCTGAATTTCCTCTTGAAAACGCGACTCGCACGTCAAAGATCGATTTTTTTTGCCCTAAGGTCCAGAGAAATGCAGTTTTGAATCAGGGCTAAATTCTTTGTCTATATATAAGGAGAGCGTCTGAGGTTTCGTTTTCTTTTGTTGTCAGCGTCCTTCCATATCGCGATTGGCTTCGTTATTTGGACGACGGCGCGAAGCAAGCTCACTTTAGATACAAGTTCGGCAGATCCTCCTCCTATTAATTTAGATTTTGAAGTGTTAGAGGCAGAGAATACCAAAAAGGAGCACGCAGTTACGGGAGTAAAAGCTCTAGGTCGGGCTAAAGAATCGCAGAGAGGTCCAATCGGTTTTAAAAAGCTAAAGCCAGGCTTTTATATTTTTGAAGGAGACAGCAGCACCAAGCTAACTGAAGGCTTTTCGGATTCCTCGACTACCGGTTGGGGAAAGGCTGCAAATGATTTGCGAGAGGCTGTGTATTACCTCTCTTATAAGAAACTTTACGAAAAGATAGACGGGGTCGTCTTTTATCCTGGAGTCCTTTCTTATCATGGCCACGAGGCAAACGTAAATGTTCAGATCGTAATGAATAAAGAGGGCTGTGAAAAGCCTTGGCGCTATTTACAATCTTCGAATGCTTATCTTAGGTCTTATGTAAGCCAAATGTTTGAACGCAAAATTTGTAAGCCTGAGTTTTTGAATCAAGTTCTTAGCGAAGAAAGCCGCCGGATCGACTTTTCGTTTAAATTTGAATTAACTGAAAATGAGCAACAGCCCATAGAGTTAAGTCGAATCCAAGGCAACTTACTTTTCTTTTACCGCAATGTTCAGAAAAGCAAACTCGAATGGAATATTGGCCCGATCAAAGGAATGGGGATAGTGCCGGCCGTGAGTCTGGATTTTTTCTGGCTTCAAGAGAAGTGGCTTGAGTGGGCAGAGAGCAAAGATTCGTTAGCGGAGTTTAAATAAGGGGACTCAAACTCGCTCAGTCTTTCAGTCTCTGCTTTGTGCGCACTTTTGCTAAGTTCCGAAGCGGAACTAAATCACCACGATCATGGTGATTCACTGCCGCTGCGGCAGTCATGCATTTGTCTTTTTTAGCTTTGCACCTGTTCCGGATGAATTGTTTGTAATTGGTCATAATCTAATGGCGCACAGGCCCATGTGAGGTTAGGGGTAGACGTACACTCAAGGGTTCCGATAGTTTCGTTGAAATTTTGAGATGGAAGTTAGATCTGTTTTCCGGGGGGAAAAACTTGTTTCGTAACTTATCCTTTGGTTTATCCTCTAAGCTATTTCGTACATACGCTTTGTACCTCTTTGTTTTTCTCTTAAGCAGCCCGAGCTATGCCTTAAATCACCGCAAAGTGGCTTCGAAGCCTTCAGAGCTCCACCCGGTGCTTTGGGCGCTTCGAGACGATCTAACTGTTCCTGAAAAATGCCGCGACTTCAGCATTGCCAATCGGGCCGACGAACCGCTTGATTTTATGACGATTGGAATTAAGGGCGCCCTAAGTCGTGGCTTTGAGTTTGAGTATCCGATTACTCGTCAGGACGCGACTCTCCTGTGGAAGTACATTCAGCAGTATATGCATAATCCTCGTAATCCCATTCGCATTCGCGAAGCCCGGCTTGAGAAAGATTTTAAAATCTTGGTCGAAAATTTTGAGCAGATGGGTTTTAACTTTAAGGCTGAAGGTGATGTCTTAGAATTGCTCGCGATTGTAAAGATCAAGAGCCAGCTTCCGAAGGGCTACTTTGTGACGGGATCAGTAGGCTATGACGACGGAGAACGGGCAGGGGAGCTCGACATCGTGATCGGTCGCTTAAGTGACTGCCAGTTTGAAACGGTGGCCGAAGTAAAACTCGGTTTAAAAGAATTGAGCCATGCACGTAAGCAGCTTCTGCGCTTTAATGAGTTCGTTTCAGAGAATCTTTCGCCTGAGGCAATCGCCTCTATCGGCCCGTTGATTGGTCCCGCTTGCAAAAGCTTGCTGAACTTTCGAAATAAACGACATTAGCCAGCCCTATTCACTTCCGCAGCGGAAGTGAATCACCACGATCATGGTTATTAATCTTAAAACACCTGACTTTCAGTGTATTTTCATAAAAATAACCATGATCTTGGTGTTTTCCTTTAAATTAGCCGCAAAAGTGAGGTATATTTAAATAAATAACCATGAACGAGGTTAACGGGGGAC
>CAZDFM010000340.1:2429-4011 GCA_964504465.1 uncultured Pseudobdellovibrionaceae bacterium
CATGTTTGATGGATCAGAAGCGGCTCTACTGCTTGGAAGCACAATTCGGCTTCAGCGAAAAAAACTGGGGCTTTCGCAAGAAGAGGTCGCAGACCTTTCTGGCGTGAGCATTAATCTCCTTCGCCAAATTGAAGCGGGCAAACCCACGGCTCAACTTGCAAAAGTTTTAGATCTGCTCACAGCAGTCGGACTCCAGTTTGTCATCACTGCGGGCAATAAAGGAATTCTCGCGCGGATTGAGAAATGAAAAACTTCGACAGTAAAGAAGTCGACATGAAAATAACCGACACAAAAGCCCTCGATGAACTCAGCATCTACCGTGAAAATGTTAAAGCCGGAACTCTTAAACGAATCGTAAATGGTTGCTCATTTGAGTACACGCCCGAATTTTTAGCGCACCCTCGTTATGAGGGCTTGTCGTACCGAATGAAGAAGAGCCCTACGCCTTTAAAAATCCACGGCACCAATTTGCATCCTTTTTTTGCGGGGCTTTTACCAGAAGGTCTAAGACTTAAAGCTCTCGTGAAAGGAATTAAAACTTCAGAAGATGATCTTTTTAGTTTGTTTGCCTCGGTGGGCTCACACGTGATCGGCGATGTGTACGCCGAAGCTCAAGCTCAGCCTCTCGCCCTACAAGTTCCAAAACTTCGGGAGATTGATTTCTATGAGTACTTTCAATCGGTCCTTAATCAAAACACTTATTCGGGCGGGGAGGATGCTCTTGCAGGAGTGCAAGAAAAGATCTCAGCCTCGATGATTAGTTTTCCGCTTAATATTGCGCAGGCTTCAAAGAGTTATATTTTAAAGCTGAATCCCAAAGACAAAACTCATTTGGTCGAAAATGAACTCAACTGCATGAAGCTTGCAGAGAAGTGCGGAATCAAAACCGCAAAAGTTAAAATCGTCTTTGATAAGAATCGCAACGCCGGCCTTTTAGTTGAACGCTTCGACAGAGTTTGGATTGAGAACGAAAAAAACTTTCAGATGTTACATCAAGAAGACGGCTGCCAAATTCTCAATCGCTATCCAGCAGATAAATATAAACTCAGTTTTAATGAAATTATTGAAGGCGTTGCAGAGATCGCAACTGCGCCAGCCTCGAGTATTTTAAAACTCTTAAGGCTTTACAGTTATTCGTATCTCATCGGAAACGGGGACCTTCACGCTAAAAACATAAGTCTCTTTACTCATCATGATCACTCTATGATCGATATGACTCCAGCTTACGACTTGATCTCGACTCATTTATACGGCGATCACAAAATGGCCATTAAGTTTGAAGGCAAAGACGACAACTTAACTGGCAAAATGATTTTAAAATTTGAGTTAACTTGAGAAGTTCTTACGGCTTGCTTACGAGCTAGATGTTTATCTACTTTGTTTATTCTTTTTAGCTCTAATAAATAATTCTCTTCGATGCTAACTATACTCTGCCAGCGCTTAACTTCCTCTTGACTACTACCTTGGCTGATAACCTCAAGAACATTTGTAAAATCTAGTCCTTCTGCTGCAAGCTCATTACGCATACTGACGATGCTACCAATAAATCGTAATTTCGTTGAGTAAGTAGAAAATAACTTTT
>CAZDFM010000341.1:0-3998 GCA_964504465.1 uncultured Pseudobdellovibrionaceae bacterium
AATTAAGTTAATAGTCGCACGCGGAGAGCCGCCCACCTTTAAAAGATTCGCGATGTGGCTTAGGCCGTATTCATCTGGTTTACGAGTGGCCATGACGATTTCAACGATATAGTTTTTCACTTTGTCGTCGACGTAAATCATATCAACGCGGCCCTTAGCGCGCATTAACTCTTCGCGAGAGATCATGGGGTTGATTTGTTCCATGACGTCCGTTTGCATTTTGTTTAAGATTTCCATTTCTTCATTTTTTGAAGGATAGGTCACCACGATCTTAAACATAAAACGGTCCATCTGAGCTTCTGGAAGCGGATAAGTTCCTTCTTGCTCAAGAGGGTTTTGCGTCGCTAAAACCAAAAACGGTTTATCTAAAATGTAAGTGGTGTCTCCGATGGTGACTTGTTTTTCGGCCATCGATTCTAAAAGGGCGGATTGAACTTTTGCTGGAGCTCGGTTGATCTCATCGGCTAAGACGATGTTTGTAAAGATCGGGCCTTTTTTGGGAGCAAAGTCGCCGGTCTTAGGATTAAAGATCATGGTTCCGATTAAATCTGTCGGAAGTAAATCAGGCGTAAACTGAATTCGCTGAAAGTTAAGCGAAATCGTTTTTGCAATCGTCGAGATGGTCAGAGTTTTTGCGAGCCCCGGAACACCTTCAAGCAGAACGTGACCACCGGTTAAGAGACCCATCAAAATTCCCTCAAGCATTTCGCGCTGACCAACCACGGCCTTTGACGCTTCGACCAACGATCTCTCTACAAATTGACTCTCTTTTTTAATGGCTTCATTGAGCGCCATGATATCGATATCCACTACAAGCTCCCCTGATAGTATTTCTAAGGTGAAATCTTAGCTGAGAATCAGTGTAACCCCTTGAAATTGAAACGTCATTTTTTCTGAGTAATTAAGCTGATAGGTCCAGATGCTTAAAGACTTGTCTCGGCTGGTTTTTTTTGATGAAGTGTTCCATATGCCTCGCGCTTTAAGACCTTGGTTAGTTCTCACAGCACTTTCATTTTTGACGCTTTTCTTGGGTCACCAGATCGCGGAGCGCCAGGGCGTCTTGTGGGCAGTCGCAGTAGCCCTTTGTCTGAATGTGTTTTTTTACTTTTATAGCGATCTCTTTTTAAAACCCTTGTTCAAAGGTCGCTCACTTGAGGGCCAAGATCCCTGGCATTTAAGAAAAATGCTCGAAAAACTAGCAAATCATGGACGCGTCACTACTCCTGGTATTAGTATTTTACCTGTGAGCTCACCGCAGGCCTTCGCTATCGGGCGAAGCTGGGGTTCGGCTCGAATTTATCTAACCGAAGGTTTACTCAAACGCCTTAACGAAAAAGAAATCGAAGGCATTTTAGCTTTTGAACTAGCCCTTATTAAACGTCTCGATACCTTTTCAATGTCGGTGGCGAGCACTTTCGTCATGCTCGTGCTTTCAGTGACGCGTGCACTTGATTGGATGGCGCGCTGGCTTCTTGGAACAAAAAAACACACTTACTCTCGCTACAATCATATTTTTACTTCGCTCTTCGCACCACTTATGGGTTTGTTGATTCGAATCACTCTTCATCCGCGTGATTTTTACGCCGCCGATCAGATGGCTTCTGAGTGGACGGATCGTCCCGAAGCTTTGGCGCAAGCGCTTTGGAAACTTCATTCGCTCCGACAAACGCACCCGCTCGATGCTCCCTCGTCTACATCACATTTATTTATTGTGAATCCTCTAAACAATCGCGGCTGGACCCGTTATTTACACGTCCAGCCCCCCATTGAAACCCGCATTAAAAGACTTGTCGGCCACTACCCGCTTTAAGTCTTGACCCCCTGATACCTGGTCGCTAAAAAACCTTCAGCTGACAGGTAGTTATCTACCTTGACTTGACAGTTTGTGAAGCCAACCCAATTTGTTTTTAAGGAGATTCCGAGTGTCTAACAATAAGCCAGAGCAAAATCTAGAGGCTAGCCTTTCGACCCTTATTCTTTCGATCGCTTCATCGGCGGCCATGTCGCTTGGACTCGTGCCTCAGCCCGGAACAGAAAAGCTCGAAAAGAATTTAGAGCTCGCTCGTTTCAATATCGACCTTCTCTTGGTTTTACGCGACAAAACGAATAATAATTTAACTGACGACGAGAAACGTTTCTTAGAATCCGTCACTCGCGATTTGCAGATGAAGTTTGTGCAAGCAAAATAAAAAGGAGTCCAAAGAATGAAGAGTGCCTGGAAACGTTATGCAGTTTGCGGTTTTTTCTCAGCCTTAATTGCCATTTTGATTTATTCCATCAGCCCTCCGACTCCACTTGATGCACAAGAAACTCTTCCAAAACTAAAGTTAAGCGACCCACTCCCTGCAAATCTTTTTATTGAGCTTGCGAAAGTTGTGAACCCAACTGTCGTTAACATTTCGACCACACAAATGGTGCAAGGTTATGGCGGACGAGGCGGCGGTCCTTATGGTGCTCCCGGCCGCGACCCGATGATGGATCTTTTTGAACAGTTTATGGGAGGCGGTCGCATGATGAACCGCCAACCGGTTCAAAGTTTGGGAACAGGTTTTATCATTCGCGAAGATGGTCTTATCATTACCAACAACCACGTAGTGGACAAAGCCGATATTATTAAAGTTCAGCTCTCTGAAGGTTCAGACGAACTCTTTGAAGCCGAAGTCATTGGTAAAGATGAACGAACCGATGTGGCACTCATTAAGATCGATGCAAAAAGAAAACTCCCTTTTGCACAGTTAGGAAAAAGCGCGGACCTTCAAGTCGGCGAATGGGTGGCGGCCTTTGGTAACCCCTACGGCCACGGTCACTCGCTCACAAAAGGAATTGTATCCGCAATTGGCCGCCAAATTGACGAGATCAATTTGTTTCCATTTATTCAAACTGATGCCAGTATTAACCCGGGCAACTCAGGCGGCCCGCTTGTGAACTCGCAAGGTTTAGTAGTGGGTGTAAACACCGCCATCGATGCACGCGCACAAGGAATTGGTTTTGCGATTCCGATTGATGATGTAAAAGCCATTCTTCCGCAGCTTGAGAAAAAAGGCAGCATCGACCGGGGCTTTATCGGGATCGCCATGGCAGATATCCCCCCTGAATCGGCCAAAGAGTTAGGGCTTAAATCATCGGATGGTTCCTTAGTGCGAGATATCGTACCGAATTCGCCTGCCGAAAAAGCCGGTATCAAACCCTACGATTTTATCACTGAAGTAAACGGCAAAAAAATCAAAAGCTCGGGCGAACTCGTTAACAGCATTCAGCGTTTAACTGCTGGCACCGTTGTTACTTTAGATCTTATTCGCGACGGCAAAAAACTCGAAAAGAAAGTCACACTTGGAACACAAGAAGGTGTCACTCAAGCCGCCCGAAAAGGAAAACAAAAAACTTACGACGGCCAAAAAGCTCCGTTTGATTTAGGTTTTAAGATTGCCGACTTCTCTCCGCAATTAGCCGACGCTTTTCAAATTCCTCCGCTTCGGCGTGGACAACCCATTGTGATTGAAGTTACTCCAGGTTCAGCAGCTTCAAAAGCCGGGCTTGCGCCTGGCGATGTGATTTTGGATATCAACAAAAATCCCGTCTACAAAGCCCGCGAAGTGATTAAAGGTCTTAAAAAAGACGCCAACAACTTGATTCGCGTTTTAAAGCGTGACCGGGTTGTAATCCTTTATCTTCGAGCCTAAATCGTCCTAGTAAAAGCTCCATTTAACGAGTGGAGCTTTGCGTGGCATACGCCTTGTAATACTACTTAAGTTATGAAGATTAGAGCGCTATCCACGATAGCGCTGGCGATGTTATTTACACCCGCTAGCGCATTTTCGGCCACCCCCATTGAGGCAGGTCGGAACGCTCCTATTGAGTTAATAGCTCCCACAAATAATTCTGAAACAAAAGCACAGTGCGCTTATTTATTAGACGCTCAGTTTACAGTTCCTGTTTACACATCCTTTGCGGCTCGTTCCCCGATGATTCGGCAGAGCTATGCAACCTGCTATTTTGAT
>CAZDFM010000342.1:0-3993 GCA_964504465.1 uncultured Pseudobdellovibrionaceae bacterium
TCAATTTAGAATGGGCGAAGAAATTGCGATGCGAGTTTATCTCAATCAGCAAACCTACTTTCCATTTATCGTAAAAGTTCAAAACGTACGCCGTGAAGACGACGAAGCTGTTTATCGACACGGAGCTCACTTCCTCAAAGACACAATTAATGACAAAGCTCTTCACCATTTCGTAAAATTCATCGAAAACGTGAGCGCAGCCCTCGAAAAAGATACCGGCGACATCATGGTATCGAAATTAGGGATGTAAGCCAAATCCAGCAAATACAGAATTCAGTATACCGACTGAATTCTGTCGGAATTCCGAATTCTGTTTGGTTCTCAATATTTTATATACAAGCAGATCTTTCTGGGTTGTGATCAGTTATGGGAGGGACCACCTACATGGCTTCAACAATACCCAGTCGTTACGATAAAAAAGTAATCCTCGATACCAACGTTATTCTATTTGATGCGCTCGCCATCACGAAATACCAGGATGCGGATATTTATATTCCGTTTTCGGTTATCGAGGAGATCGATCGTTTTAAAAGAGATTTGGGTGAGAATGGACGAAACGCCCGACAGTTTTCGCGTTTTATTGACGTGATGAGAGAAAAAGGAAAATTAGCTGATGGTGTGCCGCTTGAGCGTGGCGACTCCTATATTTACATCAGCACGGATATGCAGTTTGACGGGTTGCCTCGTGAACTGGACTTCATTAAGGCCGACAACCGTATCTTAGGGACAGCCTTAGCACTTCAAAAAGCTTTTCCAAAAGCGACTGTCGAGCTGATTACAAAAGACATTAACTTACGTATTAAGGCCGACGTCTTCGGCGTTAACGCGAAAGATTACGATCCTGAAGAAACCGTTTTCGAGGATATGTACACTGGTCTCAAAGAGATCGATGTTGAGCCCGAACTGATCGACAAATTTTATAAAGAAAAGTCTCTCAGCCTCGGCGAAACTCGTTTGCTTGCAAACCAGTACGTTGTGATGAAAGACAAATCAAATCCCAATCATTCAGCTATTGGCCGGTTTCATCAGGGCAAGGTGGTGCCTTTGATTAGCCCAGTTGAAAGCATTTGGGGTATTCATCCGCGTAACGTCGAGCAAAGTTTTGCGCTCGATTGTTTACTGAACGATGACATTAAGTTTGTGAGTCTTGTGGGTAAAGCCGGAACGGGTAAAACCTTATTGGCAATTGCAGCGGGCTTATTTAAGACCCTTGATGAGAGCCAGTTTCAGAGATTGTTAGTAAGCCGTCCCATCTTTCCTATGGGAAGAGATATCGGTTACCTACCAGGCGACGTGGAGCAAAAGCTCAACCCTTGGATGCAGCCGATCTTTGATAACGTTGAGTACTTAATGGGTGCCGATAAAAAAGCGGCAGGTCGCGCGCAGGAATTGATCAATCAGGGAATGCTGAATATCGAGCCACTGACTTACATTCGTGGTCGAAGCATTCCGAATCAATATTTGATCGTCGACGAATCTCAGAACTTAACTCCGCACGAAGTTAAAACTATTATCACTCGAGCAGGTCGGGGAACCAAAATCGTTTTGACCGGCGACTGTTATCAGATCGATAACCCTTACGTTGATTCAAGTAACAGCGGGTTAACATATTCTGTTGAGAGATTTAAAGGTCAGGCGATTTCGGCTCATGTCACCTTAACTAAGGGTGAACGGTCAGAACTTGCCGAACTTGCGGCTAATATTCTTTAATAAGTGAGAACCAACATATGAAGGCTTTGTTGTTTTAAGTTTTCTATGTTGGTTCTGCCTTCTTAGGCTCATGCTCCAAAAAAATAGAATGTCCCTAGACTGATGCTGCCTTGTTCTGCAACTCTGCTTCTACTTCACGTGCGACTTTTTCGATATAGGCGCTAAACTCAGGATCTTCACCCTCGAGGAAGGCGGGAAGTATTCTCCTGAAATCTTTCCGTTTGCACCAGTAACGTACATAATCGTCCCATGAAGACCACAGACGCTGCGTCTGCAGGTTCATATTTTCTTCGTGGACTAAAATGAACGCTCTCTCAAAAAGCGAAATTAGAATGTCAAAAATAATAGTTTTACGCTCTTTTTGTTCCGGCGTGAGAGTTTCTTCGGGAACCTCTTCTGACATCAATCTTAAATCGGCGTTTCGAAGAAGTAGTTTTGAGAAGTTCGCATATTCATCAGAGAGTTCTTGGTAAATTTCTTCATCTTCGTTCTGGCGCTCTTTTCTTTGCTCTAGCATAAAGACGACAATCGCAAAGGGGAAACCCACTACCGTCACTACATAACTCGCTAATTCCCAGGCTTCTAAGCTCATCTGATAATTAAAAGGTAATCAGGTGCAGGTGTCCATCATTTCCTCTCAACCTAGGTCTAGTCCTGGGCCTAAAACTTCAAGATCTCCTCTGGATATACCGATCAGACTTATGAACCAAAAGCCCCAATTATTCTGGGGTGTGCAACTGAGGCTAAGATGTACTTACAAGGCAACTTACAAAACGTTTTTGATGCTCTTTACCATTTAGGAGTGATTGATCCAGTTTTAGAAATGGATTGGTCAGAAGCCCTCGAGAAAATGAATCGCGACTGGGATCAGTTTTCGAGCGTCGTTCGTACTGCTAACCAATATCAAGATAAACCCGAGATTTTAGTTTTCGAACTTAAAAAATTTGAACCGGATGTTCTGGGTTATTTAGCAATGGAAGTTGCTAAAGAATTCGCAGATTTCCATTCAAGGGACGAGTTACAATAATTATGAAAAAGCTAATCCTTTTATTTCTCATCAGTGTAGCGTTTGAAACAGCTGTAGCAGAGTGGAAGGTCGACTTTTCTCGGCGAACAAATGAAGTCCGTGGCGATGATCTTCGTAATCCAGCCTCAGTTACTTCGACAGCCGAACCCAAAAAAGATTCTGGCTTTTTAGATTTCTTGTTTGCGGGCGGTGAGCCGATTCAAGAAGTTGTAGTGCTCAACACAGACAAAGGCTTTGTGCCTTCAACTCTTCGAGTACGAGAAGGCCTCACTTATAAGATCAGTGTCGTGAACGTCAACGAAGCCTCACGAAACGTAAGCTTCGTGTTAGATGCATTTTCAGAACATCATGCTACCTATTATGGCAAAATCAAAACCTTCAATATCAAACCAGTTAAAGAGGGCGTTTTTAGTTTTATTTGTCCCGAAACGTCAGCCAAAGGAAAACTGGTTGTTTATCCTGCTACGCAAAGCCCCGCTCTACGTGTTCCGGCATCGGAGTAATCACCATGTCAGAAGGTCGCGAGAGCGCATTTGAATCGGCGATAAAAAACTTTTTAGGTCCAATTCTGCCTCTACTCCAAGACGAAAAAATCACAGAAGTTATGGTCAACGCCTATAATGAAATCTGGATTGAAATCGGCGGAAAAATTCAAAGAACTACCGCAAGCTTTGCGGGTGAAGACGCACTTCGCGCGGCCGTTAACAACATCGCACAAAGT
Organism: uncultured Pseudobdellovibrionaceae bacterium; assembly: GCA_964504465.1. Lineage (GTDB taxonomy): Bacteria > Bdellovibrionota > Bdellovibrionia > Bdellovibrionales > UBA1609 > CAZDFM01. Next base: position 3,459 of record CAZDFM010000342.1, read on the forward strand.
GTGGGTCGGCGAATTAACGACGAAGAACCGCGTCTCGATGCACGACTTCCAAATGGCTACCGGATTCATGCGGTGATTCCTCCTTGTTCTCGGAAAGGTACCACTATTGCCATTCGAAAGTTTTCTACAGTTCAGTTTACTTTTAAAGACTACGTTCGTATCGGTGCAATGACCGCTGACGTGGCTCAGTTTCTTGATATGTGCATGAAGCTCGGAAAAAACGTTCTAGTGAGTGGTGGTACGGGTTCAGGTAAGACAACTTTATTAAGCGTTTTGTGTAATCGAATTCCAAAGGGCCAGCGTATTATCGTAATCGAAGATTCATCTGAACTTCAAATCGAGTACGAACACTTAGTACAATTTGAAACTCGTATGCCCAACGAACTTGGCAAAGGCGAAGTTACGATTCGTGATTTGCTAAAAAGCAGTTTACGTCTTCGTCCTGACCGAATTATTGTCGGTGAGGTTCGTGGGTCTGAGGCTTTAGAACTTGTGCAGGCGATGAATACCGGTCACAAAGGTTGCTTAGGAACAA
>CAZDFM010000343.1:0-3992 GCA_964504465.1 uncultured Pseudobdellovibrionaceae bacterium
TATGTTTGCCTTCCCAACACAATGCTTTCATTTGATTCTCCTTAATCAGTGCTTAGTTTCAGACGCCTGCTCTTCGCGTCCGCTGGGTTGGCCCTCAGTTGTGGGAAACTCACCAGTTTCAAGAACAGCTTTAAAACGTTTTAAATTTGTCATAGTTAAGATCTCGGGACTTTCTCCGACAAAAAAAGTCGCCCATTCTGTAAGCTTCCCTCCTGGAATCTCATAGTCCATTGAGAGGCGTACAACTGTGCCACGGTTTGCGGGGGCACTTTCAAAGCTCACCCAGCCCGAAGTTTTTACTGAAGAGCCTTCTTCACTCTCCCAAGCAATGCGCTCACCGGGAACGTCTTCTATTATGCGGGCGTACCAGTCTGCTTTGAGACCTGATTTTAATTTTACTTTCCAATGAGAACGACCCTGAGGAAGCACTTCAATGCCTTCAAGATCTTTCATGAACTTCGCGAGGTTTCGGAAGTCTTTCCAGTAGGCGTAAACCTCTTGTTTCGATTTTAAAACAGTGACCGCATGGCGGCTCTTGTTTTGGTCGAGACTTCCGGTTTCGCCTAAAGGCTTGTTTGTGGATTTTGAAACTTGAGCCGAGGTTTTTGAGTCTTGAAGGGATGTTGTGCGTTCTTGTTGAGCCATTTAGGTCTCCTAACAGGTTAACTTGCACTGACTATCCTACGTGGATTCGAAAAACCTCGACTGACGTTTTATTGATTTTTATTTGTAGTTCTCGCTATACCTGCGCCCGCGGTCTTGTCTTTATTCGGATTCGGTACAACACCCGTGTCGCCAAACGCACGAAGTGACTCCTCCTTAAAAAATTCATCGCGCAATCGGACATATTCTCGTCCGGTCACTTCGCGAAGCTCGATGTCCATGTGTTTTTTAATATCAGGAAGCATCTCTTCTTCCTCTTCTTTAATATGATGTTCAACTAGCTCAGCCAAAACTTTGACTTTTGCCATCCAGATATCTTCGTCTTCGGTCGCATAGAGCTGTTCGACCAGGTTATTTGCAATCGAGTGCTCGGTGTCACCTTCATAAGCTTCAACTCGAAGTTCTTCGTCGGTTTTCATATTCACATAAAGGCTTTCTTCTTCAGGCTCTGCGTGACCCAAGAGAAGCGGTGCAAATTTTTCGAAGGCCGGTTCTTTTTCTTCGATGTCCGCATCTGACTTAAGAACTTTAATGAGCTTTTTGAGCGGCTTATGATCCATGAGAATGAGCTCCACAATATCGAACTCAGACTTTGCATTTGCCGACTTCTTTTTTTGTTTCGCTTTTTTATTAACTTTTGTCTTTTTCTTAGGCTGTTTGGCTTTTGCCATCTTGTCGCTCCTTAGTAAGGGAAAACACTGCAGTTCGCTCATTTACGTTCAATTGTTGAAAACGAGTTGATCTTGTTATAACTGTTAACTGAGAAATCAAACTTCCACGGTTTTCTGACTTCGTATGTACTTTCATGCACAAAAGCCAAAACGGAATGCGTGTCCCGCTTTAAGCAGATAAGTTAAACACTATTGAAAAGAGGTCTTCATGACACAACTCGACAGCTTTCAATCGCGAAAAACAATTGTTGTAGGATCGCAACAATATCAGATCGCGTCCTTAGCCCCGCTAAATGTTGAACATTTGCCCTACTGCCTCAAAGTTCTGCTCGAAAATCTGCTTCGCAATGAAGACGGAGCAAGTGTTACAAAAGAAGATATCGAGGCTTTGGCTAAATGGGATCCTAAAAGTCCGCCTCTACGTGAAATTGCCTTTAGGCCCGCGCGAACACTTCTTCAAGACTTTACAGGCGTTCCTGCAATCGCAGATTTGTCTGCAATGCGAGATGCTGTCTTGGCTCTGGGGGGCAAACCAGAATCAGTAAATCCAATGCAGCCCGTCGAACTCGTCATCGACCACTCAATTCAGGTCGACGCTTACGGTACACCGCAAGCTTTTGCGCATAACATAGAACAGGATTACGAAAGAAATGGAGAGAGATACTCCTTCTTAAAATGGGCACAAAAAGCTTTTAAAAATTTTAAAGTTGTCCCGCCTAATGGAGGGATCGTACACCAGATCAATCTCGAGCATCTTTCACGCGTGGTTTTTTCGACGGATGAACTTAAAGACCCCAATACAACGGATAATAAAAAGAGTCCCGAACTTCCTTGGGCTTATCCCGATACTTGCGTCGGAACGGACTCACATACTCCGATGGTCAACGGGCTCGGCGTACTCGCTTGGGGTGTCGGAGGAATCGAAGCCGAAGCCGCAATGCTGGGACAACCTATCTCGATGTTAATTCCAGAAGTGATTGGATTTAAATTAGAAGGGCGTCTACCCGAAGGTACCACCGCCACTGATTTGGTATTGACTATCACTGAAATTCTACGCAAAAAATCTGTCGTCGGAAAGTTTGTCGAATTTTTTGGCCCCGGACTTTCATCATTAAGTTTAGCTGATCGTGCGACTATCGGAAACATGTCCCCTGAATATGGCGCGACCTGCGCGATGTTCCCGCCTGATGAAGTGACACTTCAATACCTTAAATTCAGCGGCCGCTCTCAATCAAGAGTCGACCTTGTCGAAGCCTATATGAAAGAGCAGGGAATGTTTCACACAGACAAAAGCGTTGAGCCTTTGTTTACCGACACGATTACCCTCGATCTTACTACGGTTGTTCCAAGTATTGCAGGACCTCGCAGGCCGCAAGACCGCATCCCTCTTACTGACGTAAAGAAAACTTTAGAGAAAACCCTACAAGAGCTTAAACCCAAAAAAACAGTTCTTGCGGAAGCGTCTACTAAAACTGTGAAAAATAAAATTGAGGATGGCTCAGTCGTTATTGCGGCCATCACTTCCTGTACGAACACTTCAAACCCCCAAGTGATGCTTGCGGCGGGCTTGCTTGCAAAAAAAGCGGTCGAGTTTGGTTTGAAGCAAAAGCCTTGGGTCAAAACTTCCCTTGCTCCCGGATCTAAAGTTGTCACCCAATACTTAAAGAAGGCTGGTTTAACACCTTATCTTGATCAATTAGGTTTCAACCTTACGGGCTATGGCTGTACAACTTGTATCGGAAATTCAGGTCCGCTTGACGAAGAAATCAGCAGCCAAATTCATTCTGAAAATTTAGCTGTGGCCTCGGTTCTCTCTGGAAACCGAAACTTCGAAGGACGAATCAACCCTGAGGTTCGGGCGAACTTTTTAATGTCACCGCCTCTGGTTGTTGCGTATTCACTCGTAGGAAAAATGCAGTGGGATCCCTACAAGGATCCTATTGGAACTTCCCAAGACGGCCGAAGTGTTTTTCTAAAAGACATTTGGCCCTCAAATAAAGAGATCACTGACGTTCTGTTTTCGTCGATCGATGTGGAAATGTTTAAAAAGACCTACACCGAGATTTATGACGGCGATTCGCTTTGGAATGCAATTGCAGTTCCTCAAGGCGATCTCTATGAATGGAACGACAGCTCAACTTACATTCGGCAGCCACCATTTTTTGTGGATATGGCGCGAGAAGCGCCCGCGACTGTAAACGATATTCAAAATGCTCGCGTCCTTGGCGTTTTAGGTGATTCGGTTACTACCGATCACATCTCACCGGCCGGAAGTATTGATCCCAAATCTCCAGCGGGAACTTATTTATTAGGTCTTGGTGTCGAGAAGAGGGCGTTTAACTCGTATGGATCTCGCCGCGGAAATCACGAAGTCATGGTACGAGGGACTTTTGCCAACGGCCGGATTCGCAACGCACTTTGCCCCGAGATTGAAGGAGGGTTTACCCGTCACCTTCCTGACAATAAAATTATGAGTATTTATGAAGCCTCGGTTTTATATCAAAGCGAAGGAGTTCCTCTCTGTATTCTGGCTGGTAAAGAATACGGCTCAGGATCATCGCGCGATTGGGCCGGAAAGGGCCCACTCCTTCAAGGGATCAAACTCGTCATTGCTGAAAGTTATGAACGCATTCATCGCTCAAACTTAGTTGGAATGGG
>CAZDFM010000344.1:0-3990 GCA_964504465.1 uncultured Pseudobdellovibrionaceae bacterium
AACTGTCAGAAATGCGCGATGGGCTTAAAGAGCTCGCGAGCACTCGTGGCTTTCGCGACATGCTTTTACAAACCGGCGACAACAATGTTGTAGGTGGAGTAGTTGATCCTGAAGCTGGGGTTTCTGGAAGCTGGAATATCGAAGTTGTAGAACTCGCGCAAAAGTCCGCAGCCATCACGAATGGTTTTGCAGATAAAGATCATACACAGATTGGTGTCGGGTACTTTGAGTTTGAAACTCCAGAAGGCACCAAAGAAGTTTATATCGGCAAAAATAATAACACTCTAGAGGGTGCAGCTAACGCCATTAATAACGCCAGTGTGGGCCTTAGAGCTACAGTACTAAACGATCGTAAAGACCCGGATTATCCGTTTCGATTAATGATCTCAGGGGTGAGCGTTGGTGGAGAGAACCAAGTTAAATATCCGACCCTTTATTTCTTAGACGGGGATCAAGATATTTTCTTTGACGACAAACGCGAAGCCAAAAACGGAAAAGTTAAAGTCGACGGCTTTGAATTCGAAGTCGCCGACAATAAAGTTGAGGGTGTTATTCCCGGTGTGACTCTGGAGCTTAAACAAGCTAATCCCGGTCGCGCCGTGAATATCTCCGTCAAAGAAAATCTCGAAGTCGTCAGTGGCAAAGTTAAAACCTTTGTAGATGGCGTCAACGGAGTTTTAAGTTTTATTCAGCAACAAAACCAGATGAATGAAAAAACGGATACATCGTCGACTCTGGGTGGCGATGGGATGCTCCGTAGTATCGAAAACCGCATCCGTCAGTTAATTCAGAATCCGCAGTATGGTGTAAAGGGTTCGGTTAACCGGTTAAATCAACTCGGCATCGAGTTTAACAGAGCGGGTACGCTGACCTTTTCACAAGAAAAGTTCAACTCGGCATTAATGAAAGATCCCGGTTCTGTGCAGGCATTTTTAGCTGGTAACGGAGTGGATAGTGGTTTCATTCCCGCTCTTAAACGAGAAGTCGGCACAATGCTCGATAACGCTTTTGGCCCAGTGGCTCTTCGTAAAAAAGGTTTAAGAGATCGCATTACTCAGATGGACGATCGAATTGCCGGACAAGAGAGAAGACTTGCGAGCAAAGAGGAATCTCTGCGACGAAAGTTTTCGCGACTCGAAGAAACAATGTCGCGACTAAAGTCCCAGATGGGTTCAGTGGCCGCAATGGGCAACGGGGGCCCTGGAGCTTTGGGTTAATTTTTAGATAAATGTGGGTGTTGTTGAAAATTTTGGTGGATCGGGACTTAACCACAAAAAACGGGGTTCCGATAAACTTAAAACAAAGATGAGTCGGTTACAGGAGATTTTTTTAAATGAAGAATGCTTACGATAAATATAAGACCACGTCGATTCAGTCGGCCAGTCGCGAAAAGTTGCTCCTTATGATGTACGAAGGTGCAATTCGTTTTATCAAAAAAGCGATTATCGCCTGTGAAAAGAAAGATATCGCAGATCGTGGACTCAATATTGGTCGCGCCTATGACATCATTCTAGAGCTCAATAATACACTCGACCACAAAGTCGGCGGAGACTTAGCTAAAAGCTTAGAGCAGCTTTACATGTTTATCACCGACCAACTTACCCAAGCCAACATCAAAGGCGAAAAGAAGCACCTTGAAGAAGCATTAAAGATTGTAGAGACACTTTATAGCGGCTGGAAACAAGCTGTTGAAAAGTTAAAAAAGGACGAGAACTTACAGAAATAGATCTTCGCGCTGAGCTTAGGTCTATCAATTCATATTGTTATTTTTGCCCATGGAGGGGACTAAAAAATGGATTACATCATTCAACTACTTAAAGACAGAAATCTACATCTAGAGAAATTCGCTCAGTTGAACGAATCAGAGATGCTCAGATTTGACGATGGAAACTTCGACAACCTCGAAAATTTCTATAAATCTCGCGAAGGGATCCTAAATTTAGTCGGTTGCATTGACCGCTTAATTGAAGAGACCGAATGTGATCCAGTTCTTCCTGACGCACAAAAACGTCTGGTACTAAAACTCCTGGCTGAAAAGAACGAGATCGTCACCGAAATCCTAAGCCAAGATCTTCAAATCCTATCTTTGATTGAGCAAGCCAAGTCGGGAATTATCCGCGAACTGACTTCACTTAAGTCGGGACGCAAAGCCCTACAAAGCTATCAATCAAGTCCACAACCAAAACGTATCGACGAAAAATACTAAACGATTTTGGTCTTCGATTAGAGGTTAGGCGGTAATCGCCTGACTTTGGTCGAAGACAAATCCATGACGTCGCCAATTTTCTGAGTCAATTTCCTGTCTAAAAAAATCTCTTCGCACGTTAACCACATCTTGAGCATGGCATCTCAATTGCTCTACTAGAGTTTCGGTAAATACATGTGGAGGGACAGGATGTCTCGACTAGAGTCAGAACCAAGACGGTTCTCAATTGAAGCAGAAGTTACACCTATGTCTATTGCAGCCCATGATTTTTCGACAGAAACATCGCGCTATGCAACTAGACCTCACGCTACCATTCCGATGGCTTACCCAATGGAATATCGCGAAAAAGCACTCGCAGAGTTTGAGCAAGAAACGACGTCGATCGGGGTTCTCTTGCAAAACGCCCAAGTTCTTTTGAAAAATGAGGAGTATAGACTTGCCGCACATATCTTAGTCGATATTTTGCGTCGCGATTCTGGAAACGAACTTGCGATTCGAAGTTTGGGTGAATGTTACTATCACCTCAAGCAGTGGGATAAAGCCGAAAAGATCCTCAAGATCGCAGTCGATATCTCTCCGCTGACAAAAACTTTAGCGTTGTATGCTGATGTGCTCTACGGATTAGGTAGAAATACAGAAGCTCTTAATATCTATAATGAGATGCTTTTAGATTTAGCTGACGAAGAGAAAGAACTCTTTAAAGTTTATAAAGCTATCGGAAATATTTTTGTCAGACAGGGCGATTTAGAGTCAGCCGAAGAAAACTACAACAAAGCTTTTTCGATTGATCCTCAGTCAGATGTTTTACTTGTAAACTATGGGACGCTCGAAATCCAGCGTGGACATATTCAGCAAACTTTAGAGCGTTACCGACAGGCTCTGTTAATCAACGATAAAAATGAAAAGGCTTGGGTCGGACTTGCACTGATTCACCGCGAATATGGCGACAAAGAATTAGGCTGGGGAAACTTACAAAAAGCCTTAGATCTTGATCCTTCAAATAATACAGCCATTCAGCTAATGGCTGATTGGGCTGTTAAAGATCATCGTCTTCCTGAAGTCATTGAGCGCTTAGAGAAGTATCTCAGCATCAACGACCAGGATGCTGAAAGAAGTCTGTTGTTAGCAAAGCTTCTTTTTATTTCAGGTCGAAGCGATTTAGCAAAAACCGAAGTTGTACGTGCGACGAGCTTAGATCCATTGATCGAAGGCGGAGAAGAATTCTTTGCCTTGCTCTCGCAAGTGCCTCAGCAAGGTGAGAGCGCAACATGCTAGAAGTTGTGACTGCCGAATCTGGAAGTCCCATTGCGAGATGGGACGGCTTAAGCCTTGCGAGCACTCGTCAGCCCGAGCGTGAAGCTCAGAAATGGGTAGAGCAAGTAAAAGCTCAGGTTGAAACCTGTGAGCATGTGATCATTTTGGGTTTAGGTTGCGGTTATCATGTATTTGCTCTTCGAGAGGCTTTTCCAGAAAAAAATATCTTTGTACTGGAGTCTCGCACAGAGCTTATAAAGTTTTGCGAAAAACACTTTTCGCTGAAAATGGCCAAAGTTGAAGTGATTCTTGTGGAATCAGTTCAGCAGATCAGCGCTTCGGCAAGAATTCAGCGTGCGATTAGTCAGCCGCATTCAATTGTAGAACATAAGCCGAGTCTGCAAACCTCGCGGCCATTCTATAAAGAAGTCGCCGCAATGTTGCGAGGCAGAGAGAAGTCAGCATTTCGTGATTATCTGAACCTAAAGGCCTCAAGAAAAGTTCTCTTCGACGAAAAGCAAATCCTCGAA
>CAZDFM010000345.1:0-3174 GCA_964504465.1 uncultured Pseudobdellovibrionaceae bacterium
ACGCCTCCCCCGCCTGCCCGATATACGTGTTGGTGCTGACGAAGGTCGAAAAGATCAGGGCGAGGCAATCCCAGCAACCGAAAACGAGATCCGAAGAGACGAACTCACGGCTGAACCTGAAATTCCGTACTTCGACGAACGCATTATCAATGATGGATTAAAGCCGCCTGAAGGGGAGATGATCTAATGTCTCAAGACATAAACGATATCGACGACACCGAAGAACTCGAGCTCACTGAAGAAACTTCAGATGAGATTGTAGACAGCGAAGAGTTTAACGAAGACGCCCTCCTCGAGCAGTTCGAAGCGGCAGATGATGACGCTGAAGAAGGCGAAGCCCTCGAAGCAAGTTCCGAAGATGAAGCGGCTCCCGAAGTCGAAGTTGAAGGCACCGAACTTGGCGCCTACGAGTCTGCTGAGATCGAAGAAGAAGAATTTGTTGAAGAAGACACCATCATTTCTGTGGTGGAGAGTATTTTGTTTTCAACCGACAAGCCCGTCTCAATTGCGGCCATTAAACAGGCTTTCAAAGGCACCCAAGTAAGATCGGCTCACATTCGCCGCGCGCTTGACTCCTTGGCAGTCGATTATGCGGGAGGCCGCCGAGGTGTGACACTTGAAGAAGTGAGCAGCGGTTACCAATTAAGAACTAAGGTCGACAACCTCAATTACTTGCGCCAAATGATTAAAATTCGTCCGTTTAAACTCTCTGGTCCCGCACTCGAAGTGCTCGCGATCATGGCCTATAAGCAGCCCATTATTAAATCTCAGGTCGATGAAATCCGTGGGGTTGAGTCGGGCCACTTAATGCGCGCTCTTATGGAAAAGGGCCTAGTGAACTTTGCAGGCAAAAGCGAACTTCCTGGTAAGCCCATGTTTTACCAAACGACTCGAAAGTTTCTCGAAATCTTTGGTCTTAGAAATTTAAAAGAACTTCCTTCACTCAGCGAAATTGATGATTTGATCCCTGAAGGAATCGGCGAAGAAGAAGCCGCAGAGAAAGAAACACTTTCTGATGTGACAGCTCAAATGTCTGAGACCATCGGTGACAGCTACTCTCAAGGTGAAGAGGAGCTTCAAAAGATCTCTTCAGAACTTGAAGAGATCACAACTTCAAGCGAGTTCTTTGAACAAGAAAAAGTGCGCATGAAAGCTAAAAAAGAGGCCGAGCGCGCACAAGATATTCGCGACGCCTTAACGGTGGGCGAAGAAGTCGACAACAAAGATAAAAAGTGGCTCGAAAAATACGACGCCCGCATTTTACTCGAGCAGCAAATTGCCTCAGGTGAAGTAGTAGTCGAAGTAGCAGCTGAAACTCCGGTCACACCAGAGCAAACTGATGAAATCAGCGAAGGCAGCGTCGAAGTTTCAGAAATGATCGCTGCCGAATTAACCGAAGAAGATGCAACTGATGAAACGCCTTTAGAGGCTACTGAACAAGCTACTGACGAAGACGGGGATGCGGGTTCTCAAAAAGATCGCATCGGTCGGGTGATGACGGACCTCAACGACGCTATGGATGAATTCAATGCGGATTCAGAAGAGGGCGATGTTGATGAAGGAAAATATCAAGACGATCTTTCGGTTTTTGAAGATGCAGCCAACAGTGAAAACGATCCAGAGGCTGAGCCTAGTTAAGGCTCGGAGCTGAAGCAGAGCTTTAAAGCTTTGCCAGAAAAAACGAGATTCCCCAAGGATGGTGGAGTGAATGAAGTCGAGCCTGATTGCGAAAATCATTTTAAGCGTTTTTGTGATTTACCATCTGGTGGCTGTGACTTTGATTCCGAACCCTGACTCTCTTCTCACGCGCACTTTAAGTCCCTTGATTTTACCTTACACCAACACCTTTGGGCTCAATACTCCCTGGCAGTTTTTTTCTCCCGACCCAAGTTCACATGTGTATTTCGAATATGAACTCAGTCCTCCGGATGAGAATTCTAAAATTAGCACCTACCGTTGGCCTCCAGCTTCAAAAGAGGGTTATCTAGCCGACAACTATATGCGCTTGATTTATCATAGCCGTTACACGACTTCGTCGCCCGACAGGATCGACCAATTTTTAATTCCTTGGCTTTGTCGCCACCACCCCGGGGCTCGTGAGATTACTTTAAGAACTTTGTCCGAAGAGTTAATCTCAATCGACAAAGCGACTCTTATCGGTGGTCCAATTAAGAATCTGTTTCAAGTAAAAGTTTGGGGGCAAATCTTTGAGTCCTGCCCCAGTGTAGATTCGGAGACGTCAGCCGTTGAAAATTCGAACACTCATGAAGCGATTGATTCAGAGGTGGCGCCATGAACTTTATCAAACAGGAATTAAAAGCCATTCTACACGTTTGGGACAAGTTCTGGTTTGGCCCCGTAGATCTTTACAATCTAAGCCTTTTTAGATGCGTGATCTTTTCAATTCTTTTTGTGATGTACACGCTCAGAATTTTTGAAGTGAAGCTTTTGTTTTTTAACGAAGGGCTTATGCCTTTTGATCTCGCCAAAAAGTTTGCCCCACCTTTTTATCAACCTAATTTTTATCTCTGGCCGAGCAGTGACCAATTTCTGTTGCTCGCGCATATTGTGTTTCTAGCTTTGCTTTTACTTGGAGCTTTGGGTTTTCTTCGGCGCTGGTCGACCTGGATCGTGTTTGCGCTCCACCTGATGTTTATCCAAAGAAACTTTACGGTCATTTACGGTGCAGACTTAATTGCGACCTTCTGGCTGTTTTATCTCTCGATGGCTGATCATAGTCGGGCGTTTAGTATGTCAAAAACAGAACCTTGTCCCGTAGCACTTAAAAACAACGACCCCTTAACGAGTGTGGCTTATCGACTCATTCAGCTTCAGCTCTGTATCGTCTATGCGTACACCGGCCTTGAAAAACTTAAAGGTGCAACCTGGTGGGAGGGCACAGCAGTTTGGAAAGTGCTCGGCAACACCCAGCTTGCCCCCATCGATTTTAGTTTTATTGTTCACGCGCCTCTACTGATTGCGGTGATGACTTATTCGACGCTCTTATTTGAGGTCTTTTTTGCGGCCGCAGTTTGGTACAAACCCTTAAGAAAATATTGGCTTACGATCGGGGCGATCTTTCACCTCACTGCCGCATGGTCTATGGGTCTTCACTTTTTCTCAATTCTTATGGTCGCGGCCTATATTCCGTTTATCTCTTCATCGGTGCTGAGA
>CAZDFM010000345.1:3184-3930 GCA_964504465.1 uncultured Pseudobdellovibrionaceae bacterium
CGGGCGCTTTTTAGCCAAACTTAAAAGATCTCACGCAACAGGTTGAGCGGATTTGACTCCGTAATACTCTGCGATTGCATCACTCACGCGAATTCCATCGCAGGCCGCAGAAGTGATTCCTCCGGCATAACCGGCACCTTCGCCAGTTGGGTAGAGACCCGCATGCGAAAGGGACTGAAGACTGTCTTTGTCGCGAGTAATTCGAAGCGGGCACGAAGTCCTAGATTCGACCGCATGAAGAACAGCTTCTTTCGAAATAAAGCCAGGCATTTTGCGCTCGAAAGCCTCTAGCCCTTTGATCAAGTGCTCGTTCATACCTTGCGGAAAGATTTCGTTTAACGGAGCTGCCACAACTCCCGAAGGAGATGAGGTTTTTAAATCTGACTGAGTTACTTTTTGATTCAAAAAATCCATGAGTCCCTGAGCCGGGATCTGATGGGTTCCGCCAGCTTTTTGAACCATTTGAAAGGCCACTTCTTCTACTTTTTTTCGAAGCTTCATTCCGGCAAACAGATCTTTCACTCCAAAGCTTTTCTCAAAATCAATACTCACCACAAGTGCGGCGTTTGCATAAGGGGAGTTACGTCGGTAGTTACTCATTCCGTTTGCGACCATCCGGCCTTCTTCGGTGGCACTTGATAAAACGTAACCTCCGGGGCACATACAAAAACTGTAAACTCCGACGTCTTCTTTTTTGTTGTGATGTGCGAGGCGGTAATTAGCCGCGCCAAGTGCGGGGTGTTCGT
>CAZDFM010000346.1:0-3922 GCA_964504465.1 uncultured Pseudobdellovibrionaceae bacterium
ACCGCTCGATCGAACGGATGAATTCCGTTCGATTCGATTCTTCTTCTTTGGATTATAAAAATGCGGTTTTGAGTATCGCCTCACGCCTAAGTACTCTTTAGTGCCATGACCGACTCTTTTAATACGCCGTAAGAAGAACGAAGAAACAGCGTTGCAATCAAAACCCCGACTACGAGATCGGGATACTTTGATTGTGTAAGAGCAACGCCTGCTGCCGCTATTAAAACTCCAGTATTAGCGATCACGTCATTCCGCGAGCAAAGCCAAACTGAACGCATATTTAAATTGTCTTTTCTAAATCTCAGCAAAAGTGAAGCGCAAGTGAGATTCGCCAACAATGCGAGTCCACCAATAATCCCAATCGTTTCAGCAACCGGCAAATAAGTGGAATTAAACCGAACCGCAGCCTGGATCAAGACTCCAATACCAACAGCAAGCATCACTATACCTTTGGTTAATGAAACAATTGCATTAGTTCTAATCGACTTACCTATCGCATAGATACTCACGCCATATACAAACGCATCGCCTAGCATATCTAAAGAATCGGCCATGAGAGCTGTTGATTTTGACAACCACCCGTAACCACATTCGACAAAAAACATCACAAAATTAATCACCAACACAACTTTAAGAACACTACGGTGCTCTCCTGGTTGGTCCAATTCGGCGGCTTTATTATTACAACAGTCATCCATAATTTTTAAAAAATTGGGCAATACAGAGTGTCCAACCCAATAAACATATTAGTTGCTAGTTGCTCTACTATTAGTCCTTCTGAACTAATGCCACATCGTCTAGTTTAACGCCTTCCGCAACTTTAATAGTACAATAGTGCTCATTCAGAACCTGAACCACTTGTCCGGTCGCATACTTAACTTTTGTGCAGTAAGTTCTAGGGCCACGTGAAGTGTTAAAATCTTTACACTCGTGCTTGTACAACGACAATTGATCACCCTCTTTGACCTGATCTGTGTGCAGATATACATGTGCTTCAGTGCTAGTGTGCTTCATGGCGACTGTACCCAACCCAGCTTCGCGATGAGCGCAACCCACCATCATTAACGAACCCAAAACACACCCCATCATCAGTTTATTCTTAGAGTTTTTCACTTTCTTTACCTTCCGTTTCAGGACTAAGCGATCATCTATTACTTCATTCGTCCGTTCTTTTCCCAATTCCTATTGGCGGCCTGAATGTGCTTAGCGATGTCTTTTTTGAAATCATTCATTTTTTCAATTGAACTGAAATAATAAGTTGCACCGTCGTGTTCGACATTAAACTCTGGATTACCGACTACGTTGTACTGACCATGCTCAATGCTATACGCACACTTTCCTTCGTAAGAAATCTTCTTGGTCGTATCCTCATGGTGATGATGGTCCACTTTGTTGTCATGATGAGCGCAAGACGAAAATCCTAAAGCAATGAAAACAGCTAAAAACACCTGAGATAGGTTATTATTGATTTTTTTCATAGGGACTCCTTTTTTACGGTTAATGGCCTGCTTGAACTCTTCCATGCAGACGCTTTTCAAAAATGGAAAACAACAAAGGTAAAACAAACAAAGTGAGAAGCGTCGAAGAAACCACGCCGCCAATCACAACCGAAGCTAAAGGTCTTTGTACTTCAGCTCCCACCCCGCTCGAAATCATCATAGGTAAAAAGCCGAATACAGCGACCAATGCAGTCATGACGACAGGTCTTAACCGCAAAAGAGTACCTTGTGAAACTAGTTCAAAACCCGATTTGCCTTCGGCTTTTAGATGGTTGAAGAAATTCACTAATACCACTCCGTTTAAGACCGCAATCCCGGAGAGCGCAATGAAACCTACGGCAGCCGAAATACTAAACGGTAACCCATTCTGATAAAGACTGAGCACCCCACCTACCCAAGAGAGTGGGACGCATGAAAAGATCAACAACGTCTCCCCAACGCTTCGGAATGCAAAGTAGATCATGGCTAACACTAACAATAAGGCAATAGGCACCAAGATACTTAAACGTTCTTTTGCGCTTTGGAGATTCTTAAAGTTACCGCCCCATTCCACATAATAGCCTTGAGGGATTTGAACTTTTTCTTGGACCACTTTTTGACCTTCTTCTACGAAGCTCGCCGTGTCTCTTCCTCGAAGGTTGATCATAACTGCCGCACGTCTTTGGCCATTCTCTCTGGGAATAGCGGCATATTTCTGAGTAAAACTCAGTGTCGCTAAAGCAGAAAGTGCAGTAGTCGAATTGGAACTCAATCCCACAGGCAGTGAGTTAATTGCATCCATATCTGATCTCAACGAGTCGTCCAATCGAATGACAATCGGGTAACGACGATCATTTTCGTAGACCTTGCCTGCCTCCTGACCACCAATTGCTACCGCAATGGTCTCCAAGACGTCCGACAAATTCCCACCCAGACTAGCTAATGCCCCATCGTTAGCTTTCACCTGAAGAATTGGCATTTTGCCTGCGATGTCGATTTCAACGTCTCCGGCACCTTTGACTTCCGCAAGAACATCCCGAATTTGATCCGATACTTCGACGATTTTATCTACATCAGGACCAAAGACTTTAACGGTAACATCAGCCCTTGTCCCTTCGAGTAATTCATTGAAGCGCATTTGAATGGGCTGTGACGCTAGATAAGTCTGCCCAGGAACCTCTAGATTTAAACGATCAATGATAGCCTGAACGAGAGTCTGATAGTCATGACGTCCACCATCGTGCTTAGGCCATTCGTCTCTAGGCTTAAGCATAATGTAAGTATCTGAGACGTTGACTCCCATCGGATCGGTAGCGACCTCACTGGTACCAATGCGACTAAACACGCTTTGAACTTCTTCAAAGCTTTTCACTACGAGATCAGCTTTCTTTTGAAATTCGAGTGATTGATCTAACCCAATGTGAACGGGTCTGATCATATGGAATGCGTAAGAGCCTTCACCTAATTGAGGCAAAAATTCAGAACCTCGCAATCCTAGCATGACTAATGCAATCACCACAGAAGCCGCAGCCGTCGCAAGAACGGCTCGCCGTTTTTCAAAGACTCGTTTGAAACTTCTTTCGTGAAACTCACGCATCCAAACCATGAGTCGTGGCTCTTTGTCTTGAGTGTCACCCTTTAAAAACAGGGAAGCCAAGGCAGGAGCAGTGGTGAAAGATAAGATTAATGCGCAAAAGACCGCGATCGCAAAGGTCGCTGCCATTGGAATAAACATCTTTCCTTCAATTCCTCCCAAAGCAAAGATGGGAAGGAACACGATCACGATGATGAGTTCTCCAAATCCCGCTGCCATTCGGATTTCAACCGCAGCATCATAGACCGCTTCTTTAACTTCTGGACGAGTCAGTACACGATTAAGACGCGCACGCACTTCTTGGATCTTACGCACGCAGTGATCCAAAACAATCACCGTGCCATCTACGATAATTCCAAAATCTAATGCGCCTAAACTCATCAGATTCCCTGACATACCTAGAGGCTTCATAAAGAGGAATGTTCCTAAGAGTGCTAATGGAATCGTAACGGCAGTAATCAGGGCCGCTCGGACGTTTCCAATCAACAGCAGAAGAACGATGATGACCAGCGATGCTCCCATGACTAGGTTGTGCTCAACGGTTCCCAAGGTTGCGTTGACCAAATCAGAACGGTTATAAACCACATCGAGTCGAATTCCGCTTGGAAGATACGGTCTGATCTCTTCAACCTTCGATGCCACTCGAAGGGAAACCGTTCGACTATTTTCTCCCAAAAGCATCATCACGGTTCCAAGTAATGCTTCTTGGCCGCTGTATGTAGCAGCTCCGGTTCTCAACTCTCGACCTAAAGTCACTTTAGCAATGTCTTTAATTCTAATGATTCTAAAGTTCTCTAATTTCCTAACCGGGACATTTCCAATATCTTCAATACTCGAAAGCTGGCCGATC
>CAZDFM010000347.1:0-3898 GCA_964504465.1 uncultured Pseudobdellovibrionaceae bacterium
ACTTTATTAGAATGCATAACCGATTACCTGAAACAAAAATTAATATTCGAAATGTTGAGGAAGCCCTTCATGCGCAATCCAAATTTCGCATTCCCATGTTTGTAATCGCACGCAAACAAAAGCACTTTTGGCGTATCCGCGAAAAAATATTCTACTGATTTCTTGTAATAGTCTCATCTTAGTCTCGAATTACGTGTCTCATTCTTAGAAATTAGGGAGATTTATTAAGAAAAGCTAAATTCGCCTACTTGGGCTCTGTGGGCCTTTTGAAATTGCCGAAAGGTTATTGCATTCAAATCACAGGAGCAAATTAATGAGCGGTTCACATTCAGATAGCAATACGGCAGGAAGATTCCTTTGTTTCTCACTTGGAAAAGACAAGTATGCGATTCCCCTACTTCAAGTGAAAGAGGTGATCGGTAACGCTGAGACTACTGCTCTTCCTCAAGCACCGGCTCATTTCAAAGGTATTATGAATTTGCGAGGACAGGTTATTTCAGTCATAGATCTACGAACAAAATTGAAACTTCCTAAACCCGGTTCCGCACATGAGTCGACAATCATTATTCTTGATTTTGGGGCTCTGTCATTAGGTGTTGAAGTCGATTCTGTGGACTGTGTGACGGCTTATACCGAAAAAGAAGTCAGTCCTTCACCCGACACTGAATCAAGTATCAAGGCCGACTATATTACCGGCGTCGCACGCACTGAAAATTCGTTGACCTTAATTCTGGATCTTAAAAAAGTGCTCAACGCCGAAGATTACCACGCCCTCAAGAACCAAGTCGCCGCAGCTTAAAAAAGTTGGGTCAGGAACGCAAAATGAACTTTGCCGCGCCCATTTTTGAAGCAGCCCTCCCCGATTTATCTCGAGAGGACTTTGAGTATTTTAAACTTTGTATTTTCAAGCGGGCGGGCATTTCATTGAGTCCAGCCAAGCTAGATCTGGTTAAAACAAGGCTTCGAACTCAAGTTCAAAGACATGGCCTAAAATCTTATTCAGATTATCGAAAACTCTTAGAACGAACGCCCGAGAACGACAGCGAGTGGCAAGATTTTGTGAATCTCCTGACCACAAACAAAACGGACTTTTTTAGAGAGCCTCAGCATTTCACCTTTCTAGAAAAAGTTTTTCTCCCTAATTGGCTTAAAGAAGGCAAGAAGCATCTCAGCGTATGGTGTGCTGCAAGCTCCACCGGTGAAGAGCCTTATACGCTCGCGATGGTCCTTAAAAGATCACTGCCCTCTGACGTTACGTTTCACATCATGGCCTCGGACATTGACACCAAAGTACTTCGCACAGCCGAAAACGGTGTCTACTCGATTCGCAAACTCTCTGAGATTCCAGAGCTCTATCAAGAGAGTCACGTAGCAATAGGTAGCGGAGAAATTGCCGACTGGTTTAAGTTTAAAAAGAGTCTTCGCGAGAACATGTCCTTTCAGCAACACAATCTGATCGAAGAGAAACTTCCATCTAACGAACGTTTTGATCTGATCTTTTGTCGCAATGTCTTGATTTATTTTTCGCCACCTACGATTCGCGGTGTAATGCAGAAAATGCACCAGTGCTTAGATGACAAGGGTTTGCTCTTTATTGGTCATAGTGAGTCTATTCAGAACTCTACTGATCTCTTTCGTTCTGTTAAACCCTCGATTTATAAGAAGACTGAACGTTGAGCCCTCCATCAACTCAAATCGTGAATCTCAATATTTCTGAACTTATTGTGACCGCCGAGCCGGTGGTCTTGTGTACCGTACTCGGTTCCTGTGTTTCTGTTTGTTTGTTTTCGCCAAGCCACAAAGCCGGAGGGATGATCCATTATGCTCTACCTGAAGCAAGTGATCCTCTGACAGAAGAAAAATTACGTTACGGAAATTTTGCGATCCCCACTTTGATTGAAGAACTTCAAAGCCTAACCCATGACGTTCCTACAAATTTTGTCGCAAAGTTAATTGGGGGTGCGGACAATATTCGCAATCCCACCACGAGCATGGATGTTGGAACTCACAATATTGCGATCGCTCGAGAACTCCTGAAGAAATTTGGCATTAAAATTATCGGCGAAGATGTCGGCGGCAATCATGGCAGAAAAGCCCTTTTTCATGTCACGACCGGACGCCTGCAATCTGCCTTTGTTGGCCCCGGTTTTAATCGCCCCAGCGCTTCAAAGGCTATTTTACAATAGCTGCGCTCCAGCCTCGGTTATATTTAATCCTATGACCAAAGGCCGGTCATTTTTTCTAGAAGCAGCGCATTTTTAAGAATATTTGATTCCCAAGAAACAGAGTCGGAGTAGGCTATTTGACTAGAATGCTCGAAAGGAGTTTCGGATGAAACTTTTAGGCCTGTTACTGACTTCAATCTTTGCTTTGTCTCTAAGCCTTACCGCGATCGCGCAAGACTACGGAGTTTTTGGTGGTTTTAACTCTTCTGAATTCGACAGCTCACGAAGCTGGGACCGCGAATTTGGAATTGAATTGGGAGCCACAGCTAACATTGAGCTTCAAAATCGCTTAAGCCTTCGAACTGGTGCAGGAATTGTTCAAAAAAACAGCTCGGCAAAAACTCCAGCCGGAAAACAAGAACTCAGCGTCACTTACATCGAAATTCCCGGTACGCTGTTTTTTGCGGCAACTAGCACAATTGGTTTTTTCGGTGGATTAAATCTCGATCTTAAAGTTGCAGACGACTGTGACTTTAACGGCGGCAGCTGCGACCCCGATACTGAAACTATCGTGATCAACTTACCTTTGGGCGCACGTTTCAATATTCAAGACGATCACAATATCGAACCCATTCTCGAACTCGGTGTAACTGATATTGCCGACGATGTTAAACTCGGCAATACGCTCTCGATCCGTTACATTTACATGTTCGGGAAACGCTAAGACTCGAGTTTCAAAATGCTCCGGCAGGCCTCTGTTGACCAAGTCCGAAATCAACAACTGCCGCGAGACAATTCTCAGATCATAATTGCCATGTGCTACTATCCACGTGGCATAAAAAAAGAACTCACCGATGACTTTCGAAGCGAACTCGCACCCGACCGCGCCCTTTTCAAAGAGTGGAAAGAAGCCGAAAAAGCCCACGGCCACGAAGAAGCTTTTAAAATCACTCGATATGAAGAAAGATTTCAGCTCACTCCAAAAGCCCTCTATCACCTCAAAAAGTACTGCGATTCGCCACAGGATATCTTTTTGGTTTGCCAATGTAAAATCGGCGAACGCTGCCACCGCGAACTCCTCCTCCTAACCGGCAAACTCAAATACGGCGCCCCTATTGACGAGGTTTTTAATCAGTATCCCGTTTTTGTAGATCGAATCCCTTCGCTCAACGACAAGCTCGAGTTTTGGTAGCTTCCTGACGACGATCTCCTTTAAAAAGGCACCCACGTATCCGGTAATGGGCGGGTTGAGGAGGTATACCCTTTTGTGGGACACGCCATCCATGGCTCACTGCCGATGGGTACACCCTCCAGGTGCGGCAGAGGTCCCACAAAAGGGTATACCTCCTCAACCCACCATCACCGGAACGCGACCTTTTTAAATAAAATTTCACGAAGCTCAAAAACTCAGATGAAAATCGGCGAAGCAAATTTCCATTTAAAAACCGAACACCAATTAAAAATCGCCAGGCCCGAATTTTATTTTTCGAAACAGAGAAACGTTCTTAGTTCGATTTTGAAGCTGATTCAGAATTTGGATTTGTATTTAAACTTAAATTTGAATTTGAATTTCACCTTTAGTGCGAAAATCAGTCAGGTCGTTTTTTGCTATGAACTGATTTATGTTTGCATTTTATTTTAAAAAACCTCCGTGCCCCTTAAGTGGGTGGTGGGTATGTACCCTTTGTTGGGACCTCTGCGGCCGCATGGATGCGGTACCCATCCGCAGTGAG
>CAZDFM010000348.1:0-3890 GCA_964504465.1 uncultured Pseudobdellovibrionaceae bacterium
TCAACCTACGAAGTATTCAGCGAAACACCACGTCTCAAGCTAAATCCCGTTGGGAAGCGATGATGGAGGGCTTTCGCTACATTCGTTACACACCACTTATTAACTCTCGAGTGGTGCAGCTTTTTTTAACCATTGCGCTTATGGTCCCTATGTCGATGGTCATCTTTCGAACTTACGTGCAGACAAAGTTCAATCTGTCGGCTGAAGAGTTTGGTTTTGTTTTTACACTCCCCTCGCTTGGCTCGATGTTAGGAGCCTTGAGTTTTACTTTTATGAAACCTCAACAGCCCATTAAGGCTTTATGGTTTGGGGTGCCTGCGCTCGTTTTAGCCTCGGTACTTTTGCCGCAAGCGACCTCTGCGACTTGGGCGAGCATTATTATGTCTTTTGCAGGATTTGCGATGTACTTGTCGCTCGCCTCGATCACCGTGTCCCTACATTTAAACGTAGAAGAAGACTATCGCGGCCGGCTTGGCTCTGTAATTGGGCTTGGCTTTACCAGTCTTGGGCCTTTGTTAAGTCTTCCCTTAGGAGCCTTTGCCGACACCTACGGTTTTGACACCGCCATCTACTCAATATCGGGGACTTTTCTTGCCGGTTCGCTCCTATTAGCTTGGCTTAGGATTCGTGATCGCAAAAACGGCCGTGTCCCGCCTCCTCCAGATAAAATTCCACCTGTTCACCCTGCTGGCCCTTCTCAACAGGCCCAAATTCCTGTAATGTCGGCCAACAACGAAGAGCCCTCGAGTAAAGAGCTTCCTCTTCGTAAGTAAGGGCAATAATGAACAATGTGGAAGTATTTTACGAAGCGACCCCAAATCCTCAGTCTATGAAGTTTATTGTGACGGCACAAATTGCGGACGAAATCGTCAACATGCCGGATGCAGCCTCTTCTTATCGCTCGCCACTGGCTCAGAAGCTATTTGGATTTCCTTGGCTTGCAGGAGTCATGATCGGTCCAAACTTTGTGACGATTAGCAAACAAGATTGGGTTGACTGGTCAACTCTCGCAGATCCTTTAAGCGAAATGATCAAAGAACACCTTGAAAGCGGCGAACCTGTCTTAGTGAGTGCCGTTGAAGGCGAAGTGAATCCCGAAGATTTTGATGAAAACGACACTCCAGCCGTTCGTATGATCAAAACTGTTTTAAATAACGAGATTCGGCCAGCAGTTGCTATGGATGGTGGCGACATTGTCTTTAGCAAGTATGAAGACCATATTTTGTATCTTCACATGCAAGGCTCTTGCGCTGGATGCCCCAGTTCAACTATGACGCTTAAACAAGGCATTGAAGTTCGAATGAAAGAAGTCCTTCCGGAAATCATCGAAGTGGTGGCCGTCTAAATTTATTCGGAGGTTTCGCGATGTCGACAGAACTAGAAAAAATGCTTTCTGGGGAACTGTACATCGCGACCGATCCTACGCTTACCGAGATGCGAAAGCGTGCTCGACGGCTCACAAAAAAATTCAACGACACAGGAGTGGACGACTCCGCTCTACGAGAAGAGCTCTTAAAAGAACTCTTCGGTACTATCGGTCCCCGAACCATAATTGAGCCGCCCTTTCATGTGGATTACGGAACTTTTATTCACGCAGGCTCCGACTTATTTATGAATTTCGGCTGCGTGATATTAGACTGTGCTGAAGTATTTATTGGTCATCATGTTTTTATGGGACCAAATGTGCAGATTTACACTGCGACTCATCCATTAGATGCCGATCTTCGCTCAAGCGGCCCGGAGGCGGCCAAGACGATTCGAATCGGAAATCAGGTTTGGATTGGGGGAAGCGCAATTCTTTGCCCTGGAGTCACAATCGGAGACAACACAACTATTGGTGCTGGAAGTGTCGTGACTCAAGATATTCCAGCGAACGTGTTCGCCGCTGGAAACCCTTGCCGAGTCATTCGGGAACTCTAGTTCACGAACCTTTATTTCTTAGCGACCCTTCATCTGTGGGTCGAAGGCATCTCTTAAGCCATCACCAAACAAATTGAAGGCAAGCATCGCAACAAAAAGTGCAACTCCAGGGGCAATCATCAAATGTGGATATGTACTGAGTGAGCGCCAGCCTTCGTTTGCTAAAACTCCCCACGACGAAAACGGTGGTTGTAGTCCAAGGCCTAAGAAACTTAAAAAACTTTCGAACAAAATATTTGAGGGAATCTGAAAAGTTAATAGTACAATAACCGGCCCCATAATATTCGGGAGAATGTGGCGCATATTAATATCGAAGCCGCTCGCTCCTAAGGCACGTGCTGATTCGACAAAAAGCATCTCTTTCATCTGAAGCACTTGGCCTCGCACGAGCCTCGCAAGAGTTACCCAGCCTACCACGCTGAGGGCTGCAAGAATTCCGGTCATGGCTCTGAGTTCTGGATTTTCAAAGATATTAACTGAGTCAAAAATCACTTTCACTAAAATCAAAAGTACTAATGTGGGGATCGAATATAAAATATCGACGATTCTCATCATTACCGAATCGACCCACCCACCGAACCAACCCGAAACCGTCCCGTAGATTAAACCTAAAACCAACGAAATAATGGCTGTGAAAATTCCAACCGCCATCGACATTCTGGCTCCGTAAATCAATCGTGAAAGTAAATCTCGGCCCAAGTTGTCAGTTCCGAGCCAATGTTCTTTGTTCGGTTCCATTAAAACTTTGCTCATAAATTGTTCGTCAAAAGAGTACGGAGCAATCCAATCTGAAAAGATCGCAATGATACAAATCACTACAATCAAGTAAGCCGACCACACGGCCACTTTATTCTTTTTAAGGCGTTTAAGCCCGCCTTCCCAAAGGCTCGAGGACCTTTTTTGCTTTACAGTTGTCATGAGAGTTTAATCCTTGGATCAAAGTAGGCGTAGAGAATGTCGACGATGAGGTTCGCTAAAACGAGAATCGCCGCAAATACCAAAGTGGTCCCTAAAATCAGAGGGTAATCACGATTAGAAACACTGTTGACTAAGTGTTTGCCCATCCCAGGGATAGCAAAGATAGCTTCGACAACGAAGGATCCTGTAATAACCCCTGCAGCCAACGGACCCGAAAAAGTGAGCACTGGAATCAATGAGTTTTTAAGAACGTGTTTAAATAAAACAGTACGTTCATTCAGGCCTTTTGCACGTGCAGTTCGAATGTAATCTGAACGAATCACTTCAAGCACACTTGCCCGTGTGAGCCTTGCGATGACAGCCGCAGGTCTCACGCCTAAAACCAACACCGGCAGGATGTAATAAGAAGGTCCATCCCAAAGGGCCGGCGGTAGCCATCTAAGATCCATGCTGAAATATAAAATCAAAAGTGGAGCCACTAAAAACGTGGGGAGGGCCACGCCACTGATTGCAAGCATCATCGTCATCGAATCTTGCCACTGATTGTGTTTTGCGGCTGCATATACTCCTGCTGGAATACCAATCGCAAAAGCTAAAATGAGACAGTAGACGCCGAGCTGGATTGAGACCGGAAGTGTCTCGGCAATGATCTCACGAATGTTTCGCCCGATGTATTTGTAAGATTCGCCGAAATCGCCCTTAACTAAACCCGAAATATAAGCGTAGTACTGATAATGGAGAGGTTTATCGAGATGGTATTTACGCTCGATATTTTCTTTGACCGCAGGTGGAAGTGCTTTCTCTTGGTCAAAAGGACCACCAGGTAAAACTCTTAAAAGAAGAAAGGTCACTGAAGCAATGATGAAAATCACTATGAAGGCTTCTGCCACTCGCTTGAGAACATAGATCATGTTGTTCTGAAGCACCGTAAAAATCACAAAAAGCGCAATGGTTCCAATAAAATCAAAGTAAACTAAGGGTGTAGGAATCTCATAACCGCCAAAAGATAAGCAAAGCGTTGAAATTAAGGCGAGTGCCACGGCCGGACCTAA
>CAZDFM010000349.1:0-3886 GCA_964504465.1 uncultured Pseudobdellovibrionaceae bacterium
GTGGTTAGACCTTCATTGCCATTTGAATTTTCTAGAGATTCCAGCCGAACAGGCGATCCAACAAGCCAACGCAGTAGGTGTTGAGCGCATGGTCACTATTGGAACTTGTGCTGCCGATCACCAGATCGTCAAAGAGTTAGTAGATAAATACTATCCCGTAGTTCACGGCACGTTAGGTGTTCATCCTCACGAAGCAAAAGATTACAACGACGAGACCGAAGCTTTTATGAGGCTCCATCTTGCAGATCCAGGAATTGTGGCCGTCGCCGAAATTGGTTTGGATTATTACTATGAGAGTTCCCCAAGGGACGTACAACAAGAGGTGTTTCGACGTCAGCTTCGGTTAGCAGAAGAATTTGATCTGCCCATTGAAATTCATACGCGGGATGCAGAACCCGACACGATCGCCATTTTGTCTGAGTTCAAGGGGAGAGTTAAAGGCGTCATTCACTGCTTTACAGGGACACAGTGGTTAGCGGACCAAGCCTTAGCACTTGGGTATAACATCTCCTTTAGCGGGATTTTAACCTTTAAAAACGCTCAAGATTTACGAGAAGTCTGCAAGAGCGTCCCTCTTGACCGTATTCACGTCGAAACCGACTCTCCCTACCTCGCTCCAGCCCCGCACCGAGGCAAAAAAAATGAGCCCGCTTTTGTGGTTCATACTGCTGAACTTGTCGCTCAACTGAAGGGCATTAGCCTCGAAGAACTTGCGAACCAGACCAAAGCCAACGCGCTTAAAATGTTTCCAAAACTACAATGGCAATAGTGCCTAACTAGTCATTGCCTCCCCCCTTATTTGGGTCTAAAGTGCGCCGAGAATCTAACTTAAAGGAGTCGTCGTGGGTCGCAATATTCGTGTCGGTATCAATGGTTTTGGAAGAATTGGGCGCATTTTATTTCGCGCAGGTTTTGACCGTATTGAAATCGTAGGGATTAACAATTTAGGTGATACAAAAACTTCGGCGCACCTATTGAAGTACGATTCAACTCACGGAAGGTTCTCAAAGTCTGTTGAACACGACGAGAAAAACATCATCGTCGATGGCAAAAAAATTCCGTTTTCAAGCGAAAAAGATCCTTCAAAAATTCCTTGGAAAGACTGGGGCGTTGATTTTGTTCTTGAGTGCACCGGCGCTTTCAAGAGCCAAGAAGATTTTATGAAGCACATTCAAGCCGGAGCAAAAAAAGTTTTAGTATCTGCTCCTGCAACTGGTGTTGATTTAACCGTGGTGTACGGTATCAACCACAAAGAATATGATCCTTCAAAACACAACATCATCTCGAACGCTTCGTGCACTACAAATTGTCTTGCTCCTGTTGCGAAAGTTTTGAACGACGAATTTGGAATCGTAAGAGGTCTCATGACTACGATTCACTCGTACACCAACGATCAAATGGTACTCGATGCTCCTCATAAAGATTTAAGACGAGCTCGCTCGGCTGCGATGTCAATGATCCCAACGAGTACCGGTGCTGCAAAAGCGGTCGCTTTGGTATTGCCAGAACTGAAAGGCAAGTTTGACGGGGTGTCTATCCGCGTTCCAACTCCAGACGTGAGCTTAGTTGATTTAGTTGCTGAAACCTCAAAGCCCGTAACAGTTGAGTCTGTAAATGCCGCTCTGACAAAGGCGTCACAAGGATCTTTAAAAGGTATTCTTGCAGTCGAAAAAGACCCGTTAGTGAGCGTTGATTTTATCGGTAACCCACACTCGTCAATTGTAGATTTAGAAAACACGATGGTGATGGGCGATAAAATGCTTAAGGTCTTTTCGTGGTACGACAACGAAATGGGATTCTCTCAACGTATGATCGACTTCAGCCTTTATATGGGCGAGAAGGGGCTATAGTTCATGTCTAAGATTCTCGAGGGTATTAAGAGTATTGACCAAATTCCGATCGAAGATAAAAGACTTTTTCTTCGCGTGGATTTTAATGTGCCCATGGAAGACGGTAAAATCACCGACGACACGCGTATTCGTGCGGCACTTCCGACGCTCAAGTATGCTCTCGAGAAAAAAGCAAAAATCATTCTTGCCACTCACTTTGGTCGCCCCAAAGGAAAAGTGAATCCTGAGTTTTCGCTTGAGCCCATTGGTGCATATGTCAGTGAGCTCTTAGGAGTTGAGGTCATTTTAATTGAAGATCCAAAAGGAGCCGCGCCAAAACATTTGGTCGCGGGCCTTAAAGACAATCAAATCTTGATGCTCGAAAATTTGCGCTTTGATCCGGGCGAAGAAGAAAACGCACACGAGTTTGCCTCGGCCATTGCTGAGTACGTCGACGTTTACATCAATGATGCTTTCGGCGCGAGTCACAGAGCTCACATGAGTATTGTGGCGCTTCCGCAGTTGGTTGATAAAAAAGGTATCGGTCTCTTGATGAAAAAAGAAATCGAGATGCTCGATAAAGTGCGAAACGGTTTCGAAAGTCCTTATCTTGCAATTCTCGGCGGCTCTAAAGTGAGCGACAAAATTGAAGTGCTCGAAATGCTCACTGATAAAGTGAACAATATTATTATCGGCGGCGCGATGGCCTATACTTTTATGGCCGCAAAAGGAATCCGCGTGGGTTCTTCAAGAGTCGAAGCCGATAAAGTGAGTTTTGCTCGCGATATTATTCGAAAAATGGAAGTTCGAAATAAAAAAGTTCTTTTGCCAATCGATCACGTGATTTCGACCGGCATTGATGCAACCGAAAAAGCAAAAGTAACGAGCGATGAGGCAATCCCAGAAGGTTGGATGGGTCTTGATGTAGGTCCAAAAACTCGAGACCTTTTTGCAGCAGAAATTAAACGCTCTAAAACTGTTTTTTGGAACGGGCCCATGGGTGTATTTGAAAAACCCGCTTTTTCTGAAGGAACTTTTGCTATCGCAAAAGCGGTTGCCGAGTGCACCGGTACCACAATTGTTGGCGGTGGAGACTCTGCGGCTGCAGCTAATGAGTCCGGCTACGCCGATCAGATGTCACATATTTCAACCGGTGGGGGAGCGAGCCTTGAGTTCATTCAAGGTCTAAAACTTCCAGGACTCGAAGCTTTACGTCCACCTAAAAGATCAGAACGAGTTGAGGACTAATGAAACCCAAAATCTGCGCCGGAAACTGGAAGCTCAATAAATCTCCCAAAGATAGCTCAGAATTTCTCAACGACTTTTTTGGTGAAGTCCCTGACAAAGACATCGAAAACTTTGTTATTTTCCCGCCCGCATCGAACTGGTTTATTTTCTCAGGCCAAAAGAAAATCGGCTGGGGCGCACAAAACATTTACTTCGAAAATTCAGGCGCATTCACCGGTGAAAATTCAGCTGAAGTTTTAAAACAGATGAGCGGCACTCATGCATTGGTAGGCCACTCCGAGCGCAGACAAGTATTTCAAGAATCTGACGACTGGATGGCAAAAAAAGTTTTGTTATTACAATCCCACGGTATCATCCCAGTTCTTTGTGTCGGAGAAACTCTCGAAGAACGCGAAGCCAACCGCACCGAAGAAGTGATTGGCTCTCAACTTAACTCTGTACTTAAAAAAATCGAAATTGCCTCAACTCTCTGGGTTGCCTACGAACCCGTTTGGGCGATTGGCACTGGCAAAGTCGCAAGCCCAGAACAAGCAGGCGAAGCCCATGATTTTTTAAGAACTCAAATTGAAAACCTCTGGGGCAGCGAAAACGCCGAAACGGTTCCACTTCTTTACGGCGGCAGCGTAAAACCTGACAACGCGAAAAGTTTATCCCAAAAAAAGAACGTAGACGGCTTTCTCATTGGGGGAGCCTCCCTTAAAGTAGACTCCTTCTTGGGCATCTACCACGCTGCTAACTCTTAGCCCTTTTCGAAGTTCCGAGAAAAAAAGGGACCCACGTAGTCCGTTGGTTCTTGGTTTGGAGGATAT
>CAZDFM010000350.1:0-3878 GCA_964504465.1 uncultured Pseudobdellovibrionaceae bacterium
CCGCAAATTGGACAACTACCGGGACCTTTTTGCCGAATCTCTGGGTGCATTGGGCAGGTGAACATCTTTTCTTTTTCTGACGAAGAAACCGGCGTGGGTTGCTTCGGCAAAAGATAACTGCTCGGATTAAGATCAAACTTAGTTTTGCAACCCGGGCTACAGAAATAATAGCGGATATCCCGAAATACAGAGGTTCCGCCCTTGGCCGTCTCGGGATTGATTTTCATTTCACAAACGGGATCAATCACTAAGTTATTTAGAGTTTCGTGGCTGCTGTGTGAATGCCCGTGTTCGGGATGATGTTTACTGTGGTTCTTAATATTTGAATCCATGGTCACCTTCCAATCATGTAACAGTAAGGTACACCTTCCAACTGTTAGAAGGTCAAGGAACTTAGTTTTAAGTTCCCTTAACAATCTGAATCATGGGAGGCGTTGCGGCAGCTTGAGCCTTAGCATCCTGTGAATAATAAAACGGATCTGAATGAATCGCCGACTCACTCATTCCTCTTTCGATAAGAGCTGGAACAAGTCCCTCGACCATGGGAGGAGGGCCCGCCAAATAGGCGCGCCAATCACCGCTAAAGCCTGGCCAGTCAGAAAGGACGGCATCCCCAACCCTCCCACTCCTGATGCACGCTGCATTTAATCCCGCATCCACCGCGAAGTGAGCAGTGAAATGAGGATACCTTGCATCCAATTCCACGAAGTAGTCAGTCAGATAAAGATCGCTTTGAGTTCTTGCACCAATATAAAGGGAAATTTTTTGTTTCATGCTTGTAAGTAATGCTCCATCAATGATGCTTTTTATAGCAGAAAGGCCCGAGCCTCCAGCTACCGCGAGAATAGGTCCAGTGTGTTCTTTTCTTAAATATGATTGCCCAAACGGTCCTTGAATAGATATGCGCTCACCTACCTTCAGGGAATCTGCGACGTAAGAACTCACAATGCCCTGAGGGACTCTCCGAATAAAAAACTCGAGAGTTTTGTCGCCCGGTTGGTTTGCCATGGAATAACTTCGAGCTTGAAAACCCGCAAATTGAAGCATAGCGAACTGACCTGGATGAAATGTGAGATCAGCATTCAATACCTGAGCAAAAATGCGATAAGTATCATGAGTAAGTGATTCCTTCTTGATAACTTCTGCCTCAAAATTTTTTGGTAAGAACTCTTGATCAGATCCCCCAAGCCAACTTAGCTCCAAAGCCGACTTAGGTTTTGCTCTGCATGCTAAAATAATTCCTTCACTCTTCTCTTGTTCCGTCAGAGTGAAACGCAAATGACTGAGATGTTCTACTTCGCCGGTCGAGACACGAGACTTACAAGCGCCGCATCGACCGGCCTGACAAGAATAAGGGTATGGAATCCCTGAACGCAGCGCTGCTGAAAGAATTGTTTCATCCTCGTTTACTTCAAACTCTTGGCTGGACGAAAGAAGCCTTACTTTGTGTTTCATTTGATACCTCTGCTTGCGGGCTTCCAGCGTCTTAAAAGAAGCGCATTTGTAACTACACTTACGCTGCTAAAAGCCATCGCACCGCCTGCGATCATAGGGCTTAAAAGGCCTAGCGCCGCCAATGGGATACCGACTACGTTGTAGAAAAAGGCCCAAAAAAGATTTTGCCTAATTTTACTGTAAGTTCTTTTTGAGATATCAATCGCGTCCGGAATTAGAAGCGGGTTTCCGCGCATTAAAGTAATGCCCGCTGTGTGCATCGCGACATCTGTACCGGTAGACATTGCAATTCCTACGTTTGCGGTTGCGAGTGCCGGAGCATCATTGATCCCGTCCCCCACCATCGCCACGATTTCGCCCTGCGCTTTCAAATCCTCGATCACTTTTGCTTTATCCTGAGGAAGAACTTCTGCACGGAAAGACTGAATACCAAGCTCTTTTGCAACTCGCCCGGCCGCTCCCTTGTTGTCACCCGTAATCATCAGAGTTTTAATTCCGCGTTCATTCAATAGTCGGATAGTTTCTTTTGCTGAAGCTTTAATCTGATCGCTAAACGCAAGAAGACCTAATGTATCGACAGATCCAATTTTGGCAACATATGAAATCGTGTGCCCACTTTCTTCTAAGTCTTTTGCTTCTTCGCCAAAAGCACTCGCTGAAATCCCATTCTCATTCATCAACTTTAGAGTCCCGATTAAATATGTTTCCCCGCCTACTTTTCCTTGAAGTCCTCTGCCGGGTAAGGCTTTTACCTCTAAGGCTGTTTCAAAAGAAATCCTTTCCACATCTGCTTTTTTTAGCGCCGCTTTCGCAAGTGGATGTTCACTTCCGGATTGAATTGACGCCACTATTTTAAGTAGCTCATTTGAAGACAGTCTTTGAGAAATCAAGGCGGCAACTTCGGGTTTCCCCTCAGTTAGGGTTCCCGTTTTATCGAAAGCAACAATTGTCACTGAATGCGCAACTTCTAAGGCTTCGGCGTCCTTAATCAGTACTCCAATTTTCGCTCCAAGCCCGGTGCCTACCATAATCGAAGTGGGCGTTGCTAAACCCAAAGCACAGGGACACGCTATAACTAAGACTGCGACGCCATTAATAATTGCCTGCTCCCAGTCTCCAGAAATAAGGCCCCAAGATACAATTGTAACTAGAGCGATCAGCAAAACTACCGGAACAAATACTGAGCTTACTTTATCAACCAATCTCTGGATGGGCGCTTTGGCAGACTGTGCATTCTCAACGAGGCGAATAATACGAGCCAGGGTCGTTTCGGTGCCTAATGCCGTGGTTTGAACGGCGAGTAAGCCGTCGGCATTTACCGATCCGCCGGTAACTCTATCTTGAGTATTTTTTATGACCGGCAAACTTTCGCCCGTTATGAAAGACTCATCGACCTGGCTTGTTCCTTCAATCACGATTCCATCGACAGGAATCTTTTCGCCTGGCCTTACCATAACTACATCACCTAATCGAACTTCAGAAATCGAAACTTCTGTAGTCTTAGCTCCTCTTCTTACTCGAGCCACATCCGGACGCAAGGCTTGAAGCGCCTTGATCGCGGCTGACGTCTGATTTTTTGCTTTTGATTCCAGATATTTTCCCAGAAGAACAAGAACAATGATTACCGCTGCACTCTCAAAATAAAGCGGAGCTTTTCCTCCATGCCCTGCATGTTCGCCGTATTGCCATAGATGGTAGAGACTTAATCCAAACGCCGCGGAAGTTCCGAGAGACACTAATAGATCCATATTTCCAGATTTAGCTTTAACTGCTTTCCAAGCCGCTTTATAGAACCTTGCGCCTAACCAAAACTGCACCGGAGAAGACAAAAGAAGTTGCACCCATCCTGGCGGCATAAGCTGAATTCCGAAAGGTTCAAGCATCATGGGAAGAACTAAGGGAAGGGTCAATAATGCCCCAATAATTAAATGCACCCGATCCGTTTTTAGTTGAGCCTCTTTTGCCGCGTCTCCGGATTCTTGGGGCCCCTCATTCATTGTTGCTTTATATCCCGCTTTGCTTACGGCTTGAAGAATCTCGTCATCCGATAAACTCCCTTGGACAAAAGTCACCCGTCCTCTTTCGGTCGCCAGGTTCACTGATGCAGAGAGAACACCAGATGTTTTTAAAAGTGTTTTCTCAATTCGTTGGACGCAGGAAGCGCAAGTCATACCTTGAATTGAAAATTCACGCTCGCTAGGCACCACCTTATAGCCCGCAGCTTCGATAGCTTTTACGACTTTTGGTAGGATATGAATTGATTCTAAGCTGACCTTTGCCGATTCAGTCGCAAGATTTACTGCCATTTGATTTACACCAACGACTTTACCTACTGACTTTTCAATGCGACCTACGCACGAAGCGCAAGTCATCCCCTCAATTTTAAAGTCTGTTTCATATTGAGATTGTATATTTGGGGCTAA
>CAZDFM010000351.1:0-3877 GCA_964504465.1 uncultured Pseudobdellovibrionaceae bacterium
ATCTTCTGCCAAAGGGGAGGAAGCATATTGATCGAATAAAAACTTCCCCCAAGAAATGCTAAAGGGGTCACGATCATCAAAGGTATAACTTGCAGTTTTTCCCAGCCGTCGGCCCAAACTCCAATAATGAAGCCAAACAAACTAAAGGTGACCGATGTCAAAATTAAGAATCCGGCCATCCACAAGGGATGTTCAATCGAGTAATTTACAAAAAGGCGGGCAGTTCCTAATATGATAATTCCGAGAACGACAGACTTTGTGGCTGCGGCCCCAACGTAACCAATTACGATTTCAAAAGCTGAAATAGGGGCCGAAAGAATCTCATAAATAGTGCCAGAGTATTTTGGCATATAGATGCCAAAGGAAGCGTTAGAAATACTTTCGGTTAAAACTGAAAGCATAATTAAACCCGGAACAATAAAGGCCCCGTAACTAACACCATCAATATCGGTCATGCGGGCCCCGATTGCAGAGCCAAAAACGATAAAATAGAGCGAAGTTGAAATGACGGGTGAAGCAATGCTTTGGAGGAGTGTCCTAAAAAAGCGAGCGAGTTCAAACCAATAAATGGCTCGGATGGCATAGAAGTTCATGATTTTCTTCCTACGAGTTTGACAAAAATATCTTCAAGCGAACTCTCTGAAGTGTTGAGATCTTTAAAATCAATACCTTGTTCACCGAGCTTTTTTAACAGTGAAGCAATTCCGGTTGTTTCCGCTTGTGTATCAAACGTGTAAGTCAGCTGCGAGCGGTCGGCTGAAAGTTCAAGATGATAAGCACTTAGTCCTGGCGGAATTGCGGGCAATGGTTCTTGAAGCTGAATACTTAATTGTTTTTTGCCGAGCTTTTTCATAAGCACGGATTTGTCTTCGACAAGAATAATTTCACCTTTATTAATGACACCAATTCGGTCCGCCATTTCTTCAGCTTCTTCGATATAGTGGGTGGTAAGAATGATGGTGACGCCTTTGTCGCGTAGTCCTCTGACCATTTGCCACATGTCACGTCTAAGTTCGACATCGACTCCGGCAGTAGGTTCATCTAAAAACAAAATCTGTGGTTCATGTGAAAGAGCTTTTGCGATCATCACCCGGCGTTTCATGCCTCCCGAAAGCGCCATGATCTTGGTGTCTTTTTTGTCCCAAAGTGAAAGATCTTTTAAAACTTTTTCGAGGTACTCATTGTTGGGTGCTTTGCCAAACAGGCCCCGGCTGAAACGGATCGTAGGCATTACGGCTTCAAACATGTCGCTGGTTAATTCTTGAGGCACAAGTCCAATACTCCCTCGTGCCTGGCGGTAATCTTTTAAGATGTCATGGCCATCAGCTAAGACTCGCCCTCCCGAAGGATTTACGATTCCGCAAATAATATTAATGAGCGAAGTTTTTCCAGCTCCATTTGGTCCAAGGAGTGCGAAAATTTCTCCGCGCTTAATATTGAGGTTTACGTTATTGAGCGCTTTAAACCCGGAGGCGTAGACTTTACTGAGATTTGAAACCTCAATAATGTTGTCATTCATAGAGTCTCCTCATGCTTTGAAGGCCTAGCTTGCCACCCCTTTTGTAAAGAATCGATAAATTTCGCTAAGGCAACACGGCACTAAAATACAAAAATGCCTTATTTTATGCCGTGCGGGCTTAGGCTATGGTCGCAATTCGAGACAGTTCGAAGGCATTGCTTTAGCTTCGGGCAATTGTTTTTTAGAATAGTGGGTGATGTACGTTCTTATCCCCCGCTCGACGCTTTCTTTTGAAAAGCCCATTATTTTTGATCTCTACGTCAAATTAAACGGGCGCATGGTTAAGGTTTTAAAAGAGGGCGAAATTCCAGACGCTGCTCGAATCGACAATTATCTCTCCAAAAAAGATGACGTGCTCTACATAGAAAGCGAAACGATTGAACGCTTTATGGATGATCGGTTTGCTGCGATGTTTGCCGAGATGACAGGCCACGGTTCTATTGAGAAAAAGCTAAAGGCTTTTATAAGAGGCCTCGAACTCTGCTATCTAGATTTAAAACTTGTACGGCCGCATGCCGACAAATTTATGCGGCTTTTTATGGTGATTGATTCAAGTTATGAATTTTTTAGACATCAGGACGTCCAAGGAATTCTTTTAAAGTTTATGATGAATATGGTGGAGAGCCCGGTTTCAAGACGCGCCCTGATTGCGGCTTCGATGAGTTCAGCTTTATTTTTTAATAGCAATGACTGTCCCCCTCGTATTTTTAGAAGTATTTTTGGAGGGGGAGTTTTGCGAGATTTGAGTTTGTCATTGGTGGACGGTGAAGATCCTCACTATATGAATCTCACAGATAAGCCAGAACTTCAGGAGCAATTTTATACTCACCCAGCTCGGACCGTCGAACTTTTAAGAAGTTACCGAATTGCGGACGACACCATGGAAGCTATGATTTTACAGCATCATGAAGAACCAACGGGACTGGGTTTTCAGGTTGGTTTAAAACGTGCCGAGATCTTTAAGCCGGCACACAACTTGAATTTATCTGATTGGTTGATGGGTTTGGTTGCAGAATCAACTAATGCTAAAGGCGTTTTAGATCGCGAACTCGTCATCGAAAAATTGCATTCTCAACTACCCGAAGAAAATCGCCGTCACCTTGCAATCTTAAATAAGGTCATGTGTACCACTCTGGGTGTCGCAAACTCTGCGCTGACCGGTTAATTCGTTTGTTTCTCACGTTCCACAGGTTGTGAATAATTCTGCAAACCTTGGCATTGCTCGTGCGCCTGCGTTTTTAGTAGTGCTAACTTTGTCGTAACAAAGGAGCGTTCTATGGCACAAGGTTCAAAAGCTAAGTACACAAGTAAACAAAAGCGAAGAGCGAAACATATCGAAGACAGTGCAAAAGACAGCGGGAAATCGAGCAAAACTGCTGCACGAATTGCTTATGCTACAATCAATAAAGAAGAAGGCGGCGGCAAAAAATCTGGAAGTGGCCGCGGCAAAAAAGTAAACCGCAGTTCTAGTAAAAAAGGCGGAAAAAAAGGGGGCAAAAAAGGAGGAAAGAAATCGAGCAAAAAAACTTCGAAGCGCACCTCTAAAAAGACTTCTAAGAAAAGCACTCGTCGTAAAAAATAGTCAAAGCGCGTAAAACTTTATATATCTTAACATTACTACCACGCCATCTTGAGGATTGCAGACTGGGAAAGAGTTACTCTCAGTCTGTGGTTTTCCACAGGATTTTTGATCTTTACACAGGAGGTAGTAATGGCAAATACAACGGATAAACAAAACAATTCTGGCCGTATGGATCAGGATAGAACAAGCAGCTCAACTTCTAACCAAAGCGGAAGTCAAACTGGACAAGGACATCGTGCCGGAACAATGGCAGATGGAACTTCTAACCGCCGCGAAGAAGATAAGAGCTCAATAAATAACCGCGGTTCTAAGTTCGTCGAATAGGTTTGTATTGTTAGCTTATATAGCCAAGGGCTATTAAATTCGCCCGACTGAACCCTCTTTGCTCGTCTCGACGATCTCCCATCTCTTTCTGATTTACGTCAGAACCATCTCAAGGCGAGTTAAAGAGGGATTTTTCATAGTTCGCAAGCAGGTCTGCTGGATCTTTATAAATTTCTATAGCCTCATTGAGTTCGTTCGCAGGCCAACCGCCCGAAAGCAAGGCCACTGTTTGGACTCCTGCACGCTTCGCCGCTGAAATGTCGTAAGGAGTATCTCCGAGCAAAAAGACTTCTGTGGGTCTTAAGCCTTCAACTTCGAGTGCAGCTTCTATAACGTCGGGCGCAGGCTTAGCACGATCGACATCATCAGCACTCGTTCGGCCATCGATCAAATCATTAACCCCAACCTTTTCAAGGAGCCCTTTCAGTTCCTCCTCAGAGGCTGAAGTTGCA
>CAZDFM010000352.1:0-3856 GCA_964504465.1 uncultured Pseudobdellovibrionaceae bacterium
AACACAGCTGAAAGCTAAGCTCCGTTCTTTTTGGAATCTGCCATTCTTTTGTGAATAAGGGAGAGGGCCTTTTTATGATCCACCTAAAAAAGACAGAATGAACCGCTAAGGCCCCGATCATGACAAACATAAGCGAAGGATCCCAATTGCCGAATATATCTAAAAATCCAATGACCTTTTCTGGCAAGGTCATGCCTGCGAGGCCAAGCCCTAACGCAAATAAGAAGGCGACGGCAAATGACGACAAAATCGACTTCATACTGAAGCTCCTTCAAGCCACATACGAAGCGCGGTTGCTGAAAGAACTCCAAAGAGCATAAATATTAAGGTCGCCACAATGGACCGCTTTGAAAGGCGGCTTATACCGCATATTCCATGCCCGCTTGTGCAACCTCCGCCCATTACCGTGCCGAACCCCACAAGAAGCCCCGCAACTATCAGAAGATATGAACTTCGAACTAAGAAACTCGAGAGGCTTTCTGGAAATAACAATTTTAAAAAAAGGCCTCCGGCAAGAAGCCCCAATATAAAGGCCAATCTCCAACCGAAATCCTGCGCACGTTTCTCGAGTGCCCCACTGACGATTCCGCTCACACCTGTCACTCTTCCGTTTAAAAAGAGCATCAGCGAGACCGCAAGCCCAATGAGGACACCGCCCAGGAGCGGAAGTAAAAAAGGTGTCATCTTCGAAGCCGTTTAAGTCTTGCGTGTTCAAGTCTTAGTTGAAGTATCTTGGCTTCTGTTGCTTCGATGTCGCGCCGAAATTGTTTGCGCATTCGACCGGCGATATTTTTATCACTTTTTACTCGAGAAAAGCCCCATGCTGGCAGCTTTCGCATTTGTTTGGTTTCGTCTTTTAAACGGTTTAATTCTTCTTTAAGCCAACTTTGGCTATTTCGAATCTCACTCACTGAAAGATTATTAAATTGGCGAAGTCTCAAAAGAGTAATTCGAAGTAGCTTTTCAATTTCGGGAAGATCCCGTTTTCGGTAAGCCTTTTGCGTGCGCTCCCAGAGTGTTCGGTGCCACAGTGGAAGTCTCTCACCGTCTTGCCCTTGCATATCGGGATGCAGGTGGCGCACGATGCGGCGATAGAGGATCTTAATTTTTTCTTCATCTGCCGGCGGGAGCTCAGGCTCATAGCGAACAGGTTCAGAAAAGTCCATGCGCTCATGCTGACCCGACTCTTCACGTTTGGCTTGGTTGACCGTCTCATGCATTTGATGAATGGCATCTTCAATTGAAGTTTTATGTTTCTTTTGAAACGCGTGACTGAACTCATTTTGATGCTCTTCGGGCATCGCGGCCCAAACTCTTAAGAAGAGTTCGTGGTCTTTGGGCTCGTAACTGAGCCTTGCAGCGAGACTGAGAAGCTCAAACGCCATCTCTTCGTCTTGGCAAATCTCACGAAGTTTTTCGTCGTCTGTATCCCAAAGGCGTTTAAAAAGTTCTTCTTCAGAATTGGTGCGTTTGTTGGGACTCGCTTTTTTGCTTTTTTTGGTTTGTTCGCGCTTTAAATCATCTTCGAGATAACGATCGCGAAGGTCACGTTCGTGATCAATCCTTGCACGAACCTCGGCATTTGCCG
This sequence comes from uncultured Pseudobdellovibrionaceae bacterium, assembly GCA_964504465.1. Classification (GTDB taxonomy): domain Bacteria; phylum Bdellovibrionota; class Bdellovibrionia; order Bdellovibrionales; family UBA1609; genus CAZDFM01. Next base: position 1,589 of record CAZDFM010000352.1, read on the forward strand.
TTTTGTAGGCTTCCGCTTCTGCCGCCACAATATGGTAGGCTTCAAACATCGGAAGATGCTGCAATTCAGAAACCGCAATCATCCAGTTATGAAACCGGGCAAGCTCCCGAAACTCTCCTTGGAGTTGACTGACTTGGGCTTGCTCGGCGCTAAAGGTGAGCTGAAACCATTCTTTAAATAATTGCTGATCAGTATCGTGAAAGGCACGCCTTATAGCCTCGATGCGGTCGATCTTTTTAATAATAATTTCGGCCGAGCGAAAACTCTCTTGGCGTAGCGGCAGGTCATCAATGACGATGAGGCCACCCACAATATTCGAAAAAGCTGAAGAGTTTGGATTTAACACGCGGCCACAGTAGCACAGATTTAAGCTATTGAGGGGACAATTTTATGACTGATATTTTGATTTGACCACAGAGGCTTCAGACGCTTGGAGAAGGGCTTCGGCATTGCTAAAATCATGCCGGAGTCGATTATGGAAAAGTATAAAAACTTAGAGAAAAATTCAGGTGTTTTAGAGTACGAAATTCTCGACGAAGGAATCAAAATCAAGTTTGCGGGCGATCATTTGTATCTTTATGACTATGTTCACCCTGGGCGCGAACCCGTTGAGCAGATGAAAAAACTCGCTAAAAAAGGCCGCGGGCTTGCGACCTTTATTAGCACTCAAGTTCGAGAAGATTACGCGGAGAAGTATTACTGACTTCTCCGCGACCGAAGTCTAGCTCTTGAACTTATCAGATAGCATTATCGGTTAGCATTACCGATTAGCGGGTGAATTGGGGCGAGTCATGCGTTCGTGCATTTTTGCAGCCATGGGTTGAGGCATAACTTTGGCAAGATTCGCCTGAACTCTCATCATCATATCGCCTGCAATGACGCTGTCTTCACCTTTCATTAAGGCTTCAAAACCCATCTTAGCTACATCTCGAGGATCAGCCTTCTTCTGATCAGCCACAGCCGTGTCATCCATTCCGGCACGGTGAAAGAAATTTGTTTCGGTCGGACCTGGCATAAGTGAAGTGATCGTAATTCCTTTGTCTTTATTTTCCTGCCTTAGTCCTTCGGCAAAAGATTGCACAAAAGCTTTCGATGCCGAATAAACAGTTTCATAAGGGCCCGGCATAAGTGAAGCGACCGAAGAGGTAAATAGAATTTTTCCTTCTCCGCGTTTCACCATATGTTTCACTACGAGTTTTGCTAGATGGACTACCGAGATCACGTTTAATCGTAAAAGCTCCATCTCGCGCTTAAGGCTTGATTTGTCAAACGAGCTTCCGCCAATTCCGACGCCCGCATTAATTGCAATCGCATCAATAGGTCGACCGATGGTCACCATTTTTTGGTAAAGATCTTTAACTCCTTGATTGGTAGCCAAATCAACTTGAGCTGTCTCGACATTTACGCCGGTCTTAGTAAGTTTTTTTGCAGCATCAAAAATCTTATCACTGCGCGAAGCAATCAGTAGGTCGTAACCATTTTTTGCAAACTGTTTGGCAAGTTCAAACCCGATACCTGTAGAGGCTCCGGTGATGACGGCGAACTTTTCTCCACGTTGAATCGCTTTATTCTTCATTGTTCCTCCACTAGAACGTTACATCTGTGCCGATATCGGCAGAGACCAATGTAGAAGAAAATGGAGGGAAGCGACTTATGATTTAGTGAATTAAATTTGTAGTTACGAACAAAAGGGTGCCGATCAAAACCTTTAATTCAACTTCTAAAAGCTGATGAACTGCCCCATTTGAGTGCGCGTTTTCAATTGGTCTTCGCGACTTTGAATAGTCTTATCTCTTGCGTCTGCAAGAAACTACTGGTTCTGAATGTAGAGGTTCAGTACGAGCTCTAAGTTTTCGGGCTTTTTTGTGGTGCACCAAGATCTGCGGGTAAGTCTTTTGATGTCGGCCCTGAGTTTCGCGCACCGTTGGTTGAGTGGGAATAAGGGATCAAAGACCTTCTTATGTTCATTTTGAAAGAGGAGTTCTTTTTTCTTTTTAACGTGCTCACGACTCACGAAGGTTTCATGTAGGGATTCTGGAAAATGTCGGCGGATTAACTTTTTATAGATATGGGATCCGTCAGTTTTAATTATGAGAGGATCCCTAATTAGTTTTGCTTTGAGATCCATGAATAATCTCTCTAAAGACTCCAAGCGCTCATTTTTTCTTCGTCCATATTTTTTAACAGAGTAAGCACTTAAATGTCCCTTAGCAGGTATTCTTCCAACGGTTGCCGAGAGGATTAAGTACTGATCGGTGACGGCTAAGG
>CAZDFM010000353.1:0-3842 GCA_964504465.1 uncultured Pseudobdellovibrionaceae bacterium
GTGGAGCTTCTCTTAACGTTCTTTCTGGTATCGTAGCAGGTAACTTTGCTGCTTTCTGGAAGGGTATCGTGATTGTGATCCTTATGTTCGTAGCCTTCTTGACTAGCGCAGAAGGACTTGGCGAATTCATGATTCACCCTGCAGTATTTGCCTTCGGTCTTGTGGCCTTCGGTATGTTGGGAATGGGTCCTGTAACTATCGCGGTTGATAGCTACGGTCCAGTAACTGACAACGCACAATCTGTATTCGAACTTTCTCAAATCGAAGCGATTCCAAATATCTCTTCAGATATCGAACGTGAATTTGGTTTCACTCCTTCGTTTGAAAAAGGGAAACACAACCTTGAAGAAAACGATTCTGCTGGTAACACCTTCAAAGCTACAGCTAAACCTGTATTGATCGGTACTGCGGTAATCGGAGCTACTACGATGATCTTCTCGATCATCTTGATGCTTAACCTTAAACTTGATCTTCTAGACCCTAAAGTTTTGATGGGTTTAATCACTGGTGGAGCGGTAATTTACTGGTTCTCTGGTGCTTCGATTCAAGCGGTTGTAACTGGTGCTTACAAAGCGGTTGAGTACATCAAAAAGAACATCAAGCTTTCTGGAACTAAGGCGAGCATTGCTGATTCTAAAGCGGTTGTTAAAATCTGTACTCAGTTTGCACAGCTTGGAATGATCAACATCTTTGGTGTGATCTTCTTCTTAACTCTAGCTTTTGCGTTCTTTGATCCGACCTTCTTCGCAAGTTATTTGATCTCAATTGCGGTATTTGGTCTTTTCCAAGCTATGTTTATGGCAAACGCCGGCGGCGCTTGGGATAACGCTAAGAAACTCGTAGAAGTTGATTTGAAAGAGAAGAACACTCCTCTTCACGATGCTTCGGTTGTTGGTGACACTGTAGGTGACCCTTACAAAGACACGGCTTCAGTTGCTCTTAACCCTATCATCAAGTTCACGACTCTTTTCGGTCTATTGGCTGTAGAGATCGCGGTGAAGATGGCAGGAACTCAGGGCGAGCGCACTCCGTTCTATATAGGTTGCGTAATGTTCTTGATCGGTCTTGTGTTTGTATGGCGCTCATTCTACTCGATGCGCATTAAAGGACTTAACGATTAATCTTACGGATTAATTTATAAGTTGAAAAAGCCGGGGTCCTCCCCGGCTTTTTTTATTTCAATTGAAAGCCTGTTGCTACAGTGACTTAAGACTGATTGAACAAGTTAGTCCTAAGCCTGTGGCTTTAAGTTCGTTTCTTTCATTTGTATAAACCTCGACAAATGAATTCGTAGTTCCATCTGCAAGAAGCTCCATATCTAAGCCTCGATCAGTTTTTCGAAGGAACATATACTGTTGAACTTGAATGGAAAGATCAGGGCTTGGTTCGGCTTTGTTTTGGCTGTATTCCTCAAGTAAAAAACGGCCGTCGATCGAAGTCGTACTCTTAATAAGTAGTACTTTGGTTTCATTCGCAGTCTCAGAGAGACAGACCATATCTTTAATATCTCGAACGTTCTTAAGTTCTCGAGCCTCAACCATGTAGGAAAATCCAACTAGGCCCAAAATTGCTACAATTGCTTTCATACTGGCATCCTTATACTTAAATCAGAGCTGTCCCTAGCTCCTTAGGGCCATCATTAGCCCGTTTTCCTAAGCATGAATTGCATATTAAAGACCAGCGCCCTGGGTCTTTCTGGTCCCTCGCTTGCAAATTTGAAATCTCGAATGTTATTGAGCGCTTCTCTTCGATATAAGGCATGGTTTAGAGCCATTTTTAGGCTCTCTCCTTTGCTATTATTAATTCTTTTCTCAACTTGGACGTTTGCACGCCCCAGTATTCAATCCATTGTTCGCCGTCCACTTGTCGCCCGTGAAGCGGCCGAGCCTCTTAATGTTGAACGCCTCAGAGAACTTGAAGAGGCCTTTTCAGTTCTTGAAAAAAACCGCAAATCCGACGAATCCAACGCTATTAAGTCCTTAGCGTTTACCATGGTGGACGAATATTTAAGAGCGGGACACTTGCAAGAAGCCCTGTGGGTGCTCCAACGCTCGGGATACAATTCTGAAGCGCAACATCTCGAAGACCAGATTAAAGAAACCATGCTTAAAGAAAAGCCGGATCGAATTGATTCCATTTATGGAAGTAAACCGAGTTGGTGGAGCTTTAAAAACGGAGTTCAAGCTTTAGCAAAAGCGGGCGAAGCTGACTGGGCTCGATCTGTTGAATACGAAGTCTTCGCTTATGCGCTTGATAAATTTTTAGGTCTCAATCGAATACCTGTGACTGTTGCGACGCTGGGGCCTGACGGAAGGCCGTACTCACTCCAATTGAGATTGAAAAGCTCGTCAATTTCTAGAATTTCTTTTAGAGACGATAGGTATTTATCTAAGGTCGATGAACTCAGCGAAGTTTACATTTTCGACTATCTCACGGGGCAAACTGATCGCCATAACTTAAATTCGCTTCGGACGATCACGGGACGACTTGCTTTAATTGATAATGCGCGCGCAATGGGGCAAAAGGGGCATCAACATAAAATGGCGCCGCCCCCATCTGAGTATTTTAAAACTGGAATTAAGCTAGAGAATCACCTTATGAAGCGAATCAGCAATGTGACACAAGCAGAGCTCTTTGAACATTTCGGAGAGATTCTTACGGCTGGCGAAATTGAAATTTTATATTCTCGAATTTTAGAGCTTAGAACTTATTTTTCGGACCCACAGTCAATAAGCTGCCAGAAGTTACTCAGCTTATAACTTAATCCACAGAAAACAAAAAGCCCACCAAGGGTGAGCTTCTCGTTTTTTAGAAGGCCCCTTACAGGAACCCCTTTTTACTAAACGTTGAGCTTAAGCGTGAAAGCCTGCATCGACTTCGGCGCGAGCTTTCTCTTTAAACTTCCGTTCGGCCTCGATTTCTTCAGGCAGCTTTTCGCTTAGATCTGCTGTTACTGCTTTCACACCAATGCGGACTAAGAATCTTCTGGTGCTTTCCATGTAAGAATAAATACATGGGATCAAGATCAAGGTAAGGAATGTCGAACTTACGACACCGCCAATTACGGCCACACCCAAACTTGTTCTTTGGTTCGAAACTTCGTTTAACCCGATCGCAACTGGGACCATCCCCGCGATGAGTGCTAAGCTTGTCATTAAGATCGGACGGAGTCGCACTCTTCCAGCCTCAATAACGGCCTCGTGTTCACTCATTCCTTTGGCGATCATTTGTTTAATATAATCCACTAAAATGATCGAGTTCTTCGTCGCAAGTCCCATAAGCATAATACAACCGATCATCGAGTAGAGATCGAGTGTCTTACCACCGATGTAGAGCGAAAAGAACGCTCCACAGGCCGCTAACGGAATTACCGCCATAATAGTGAACGGCATAAAGAACGACTCATAAAGTGATGAGAGCACGAGATAGATAAAGATCAGACCTAACAAGGCCGCAATTAACATACTTGTTACGAGCTCTTGAAAGTTCTCAGCTTGTCCGACAAACCGATAGCTTACTCCAGGAGGAAGTTCTAATTCTCCACCCTTAGCAAACCAAGCGCTAACATCAGTGATCGCGCCGCCAAGGCCCGGCCCTTTTGCTGCGATGTCAGCTTGTATCGAAATATATCGGCCTCTGTTTTCACGATCAATACTTGCAGGACCAGTGGTGTTAACACCTTTTGCAACAGCACCGAGCGAAACAAGACGCTGGTTCATATTCGGCACAAGAATACTGTTGAAGCTCGTTTCTAGATCTCTTTGATCTGGCTGCAAACGTAGGCGAATATCATATTCTAATCCGTTTTCACGATATACCGCGGGGACTAATCCCTCGACCTG
>CAZDFM010000354.1:0-3838 GCA_964504465.1 uncultured Pseudobdellovibrionaceae bacterium
GTAAATTTAAAATATGAAGAGGCCCCAGCTTTACTTCTTGAATGGCCATAAGACCGACGGGCCTATTGCCGTTTTCGATAACTGCAAGACGGGTCATCTTTTGATCCTGCATACGAACGGCTTTTGCAAAAGGCCAAGACTGCATCCAATTGGCGCGTGGGACTTTTTCTAAGAGGAGGCGCCAATCGTTGATTGTGCGTGAGGACCAATCGAATTTCATTGTCTCATTGTGAGACATTCGCCACCCATTTGGCTACTAGCCTGGCCCTTGGCCCGTCTAGACCGCAATTTGGTATGGAGGTCATGAACCATTTTGGTATGATAAAGAGTAATCCTTGGGGGTACATTCAGATGCTATTTCGCCAACTCACGACCTTGCTTTGTCTCGTTAGTTTTGTATTTCAGTCGGTCGCTTTTGCAGCATCTCCAAAAAGTTTTGGACGCTTAGATCGAGAAAACCTCGCTGCCGCAAAGTTGATCCAGCAAAAATTCGAGAAGATTAAATCCTCGCAAGATTTTTTAAGGGAGTTCGGCGAAGATCTAACCCCTAAAGACAAAAAATATTTCCTCGATGCTACCAAAACTTTTAATTGGGGACCCATCAAACGCAATGGTGCGACTTTAGTTTTTAACGGTGACATCAAGGTTAGATTTTTAAACGTGAACAAAAGAAAACTTGAAGTCAACGGCACCGCTTTGACTTTAGATCTTACCGCCCCTCTTCAAATTGAAACCGAACTTATGCAGCGAAAAGCGGGCATAAAAAAGAATGCCCTCTTGAATTTGATTTTACCTGAAGCTGAAGCCCTTGTCCCTCTTGCGGCGGCTGGAGTTTGGGTTGCCATCAACGTTGCGGGGCGCTGGGTTCTTAAAAAAATTGTTATGGGAGCCTTCACAAGGCAACTCGCAGCGGGTCTAGTCACGGCTGGAGCGGTCACATACCTAAATCATAGAATAAACTCAAGCAACTCGGGTCCAATCGAAACTGTGGTCTGCATGAAGCAACCCAATGGCAACGATAAATGCGAAAACGAAATGGGAATCGTAGTCGCGAAGGACGTAATCGACAATCCAAAGAGCGGGTACGGCATTCGGTACGACATTACCAAATGCCCCGATACGACTGATCCCACTTTTTCCTTTTCGGTAAACTCATTCACGTTTGTGCCGCCCGTCCCACCAGAGACAGAACCTAAAAGAGTTCCAGTTAAAACTAAGTATGTGGTTAAGACTGAAGAGAAAGACGGCGCTGTATCACTTGTAGGATTCACTCAAGAAACCATCTCGGCGGCAATGCCTGAGGGAACCGCTCCCCAACTGTTTACCTTTTCGGAAAATCAACTTCAAATGGTCGATTACGTGGCTCCTTCGCATCGAGGCGCACAAGACTTAAAAGACTTCCGTTTGACTAAGAGCCAGATCGACAAAATCACCACAGAAAAGACCGAAGGCGAACCGCCAACAATTGAAGAAGACCGTTGGGCCGCCGCAAAACTCAGTGAGAACTTTGTCCGCACCCGTCTTGCGACCAACTGCGACCCGGACACAAGAAAGCTTTTCGATCCTGCCAACTCAACGCTTCTAAACCCGTTACTCGGAACCCCTGTTACGAAGTAACAGCGAATGTTAGTTAGACCCCTTAAGCGCTTCGTTCGTGCGCTTAAGGCGCTTTGAGAGCGTCATAATTAAAGCCTTCGACCACGACGGCTTTTTGAAAAGCATATGGTCAAGCTTATCTGCAGGAAACTCGATGAGTTCGCAATCGGAATCGGCGATCACATCAGCCGAGCGAGCTTCGCCGTTAATATAGGCCATCTCTCCCACGAATTCGCCCGCCTGAATTTTTCCGAGAAATACTTCTTCGCCGTTACGGTTGAATCGCGCTTGCAGTTCGCCTCTTTTTACGAGGTAAACGGCGCGCCCCACCTCACCTTGAACAATAAGTTTATCGCCAGGAGACAAAAACTTAAGAGAGAATTCATTGCTGTTTTCGTTGGATGAGAGGTAATTCATTGCACGACTCAGCGCCATCGACAACGACCCCTTTGCAGAGAAACTCTGTACAAACTGCAGTTGGCCCGTCACGACTTCATCTACCAAAAGGCCCTCGTCGGGAATCGGTACAAGCCAAATCACGGCCATACTGGGAGTTTTCCGTTTTTGAAGCAACCACTCGATAAGTTCGCTCGTATTGGTTTTAGGGAGTCTCTCGTCAACGATGACAATGTGTGGAGGATCATTTTCGATTTTTGACATGGCCTCAGAGCCCGAAGCTGCATGCGTAAAAGAGCAGTGATTTAAATGCTCTCCGACCGCCGCCTCTACCTTGGCAGAAACCGTTTTTTCTTCCATCACGATAAGAATTTTTCGTTCTTCTAGCAGGCTTTTCTTCATAGATAATTCTATTTCAGCCGATTGCCGAACGCTCGGCAACTCAATTAAGAATGATCTCTACGTTTTAAGGAAAATAGATCTTTTGTATTCCTTCGATATCCAAGTTGGTCAACCCAAGCGGCCCTAACTCGAAGTCATAATGATGGGTTAGACAGTAATTCAGAATTGAATTCTCATCATACTCGGTCACAGCTTCGTGAGCGCGTGGGGCGTAACCCTGGCCTTGAGTCAAGCAAGTGGAGTCTGGATGGTTTTGTTCGTGCACGAAGCCAAGCACGTGAAGCATTTCGTGAAGGGCAATACTTTTTAATAAGTTGAGTTTTCCGGCTTCAGATAAAGGCTCGGCTTGTAACTTTAAGCCTTCAGAAACATTTTTAAACCGACTTGTTAAAACCATATCCAAAAGCTCGCGGTGACTTGCGCCTCCCCAAGAGTAAGTCGTCGGATGCCCCATGTTAGGATTAAAAGCTGCCACTCCCGAAAGCTCGCCTCGTACACCGGGCGTGATTCCAGGATCGTCGTAAATTGCAATGCCTACGGGATAGAAGGGATCGTCTTCGCTCAAACATTCATCTGAGAACTGAAGCAAAACTCCTGCGCGGCCTTCGAGCTCATCAATCAAGTAGTCTTCAAGTATCTGCCGTAACTCTGCGGTGGCGGGGCTTACCCCAAGCCAACAGACTTCGACACGATCAAATGAATTAAATTTTAATTTTTCTCGGGCCCCTAGCCCGTAAACCGAAGCTTTGATCGACGGAAATAGCAGAGCGAGGCCGATTAAAAACGTAAGAGCTGCCGTAGAAAGAAAAACTTTAGAAAATTTCTGCAAATTCATATCCCCCGATTTGAATTAAGAGGGAGTGTACGGCGCAAAAAACGAAAACCCCAAACAAAGTTTTCGAAAGTAATTTTTCCTTAGAGTTCTGCCTCATCGTTATGGGGAGCATAAGTTTTGTTGTCCCCAAAGGCTTCTTGAGCAGGACTTGCCCAAAATTCCGTGATGTCGCTTAAAATTCGCTCACTCACAAGTTCTCGCGGCGAGTCGACAAACCAATCAGTGGGCATGGATTTAGAATAGCTACTTTGAATAAAGCGATTGTCCATTAAGACAATGATCCCACGATCGGTTTCAGAGCGTATGACTCTCCCCGCAGCTTGAACGGCTTTTGCCATTGCGGGATACGTATACGCATAATCAAAACCTTCTTGATAATGGCTTTGATAGTACTCTTTCATCTTTTCTCGCTCGAGATCGAAGTTTGGAAGCGGAGGACCCACGACAAAAGCGCCAATGACCATATCGCCAGGATAATCCACCCCTTCTGAAAAGACTCCGCCTTGAACCGCAAAAATCACATAAGCACTTTGTGGCTCTTTTAGGCGTTCGATCGTGGCGTCGATGTCGTCTTTTTTCATGAAGCGCTCTTGCTTGAGAACCTCAAAG
>CAZDFM010000355.1:0-3834 GCA_964504465.1 uncultured Pseudobdellovibrionaceae bacterium
CGAAGGCCAGTAAGCGATTGTTAGCGGGCATCTCAAATTCTTGCCTCAGCTCAAATCCGTTTTCCTTCATGGCTTTCTGAACATCTTCGAAAGACCGGATCCCACTTTGGGCATCTCTCTCGCGCAAAAAGGCGTCGAAGTCTTTATTGCTAGTAGAGGTAAATTCACCTCCATAATTGAAGGGCCCATAGATTAACACCAAACCCTGTTCGTCTAAACACCCGCCTAAATTTTTAATTAAAGCCATACACTCTTGCCAACTCATGATGTGAAAAGTGTTAGCCGTGTAAACGATGTCATAAATTTCTTTAGGAATCTCATCGACGCCGACTTCAATTTTTATTGGCGATAGCAGATTCTTGACTCGAGCTTGTTGTACCCGCCGATTCAACATGGGCAGGTTTTCACTTTGTTCAGAAGGTGTCCAATCCAATTGTGGGAATTCGGGTGCGAAGAAAACCGCATGTTGACCTGTGCCCGCACCCACCTCAAGGACATGTCGATAATCTTGCGTGATGATTTGTTTGAGCACTTTTAGAATGGGCTCTTTATTGCGTTCCGCTGCGGGACTCGAAGGAATTTCCATTAAGCGACCCTACGGAGAAAGCCATTAGAAGTCAAAACGCAGCTCACCGGGGCCAAAGGTAAGCAATTCTAAACCACAAAAAACATCAACTTATAAATCTGAGAAAAGAAATAAAGCCTGTTTTGTAGTTTCATTCTGAGACACGGGCTAAAAAGCTTATTTTTAACGCTCCCCGCCTCTGTTAGCCTTAGTTTCAGAGGAGAAAATCATGCGAACTACTTCAAGCTTAATCTTAGGAATATTCGGTGTTTTCTTAATCACCATGGCTTTTCAAAACTGCGCACCCGCGTTTACCGGCAAGCAATCGACCAGCTCGGCTTCGCTTTCTGACTATGAAGGAATGACCCTTCAAGATGTCTGCGAAGGAATGAATTCAGCAGACTGTGTGTCGATTCAAAAGGCTTACCAGACCGTACTTTACCGAGAACCGGGTCGCGATGAAATTACAGAGTGGCAAAACAAGATCAACAACAAGTCGGTCGAGCTTAAGAACCTCCCCACTTTACTTGCCAGCACCGTTGAAGCTCAGCACATACCTGCGGCAAGTTCGGCTAAGTCAATTTTATGGGGACCATGGGTAGTTGGGGTATCGGGCCGCAATAAGCCCATTCAGTCGCTTAAAGTTTTTAATTCCATGGCAGGAAAACCTGCCTCGCTTGCTGGCTTTAATACTTGGTGGAGTGTGAGTTCAGCTAAAGGGGATTTCAACACTACAGTTCGAGATTGGATGAACGGAGTTCGAAGCCAAGGTGCGACTCCGGTCCTACTTTGGAATCCTATTGATATGAACAGCCGCACACTTTGCACAGACCCAAACTTTGCAAATCACCTCAAGAACTTTACTCCAAAGGCGATCTCATCTGGCAGACATGATGCTTATATTAGAAAATGGGCACAACAAGCTCGCGCATGGGGACATCCATTTTATCTTCGTGTTTTTCACGAGCTAAACGGCCGAACCAACACCAATAACCCTTGCGATATTCCAACAAAAGTTTGGGATGCAGAGCTGACTTTAAACGGCGAAATGCTCAATAACAATCAAGACTCCATCGAGGCTTGGAGACATGTAGTAAGCCTGTTTCGCGCAGAGGGCGCCACTAACGTGAACTTTATGTGGTCGGTTCTTTCTTGGCCGTCAGCTAACTTTGGCGGAAACAATCCTATCGCACTCAAAAATATTTATCCAGGTGACGACTATGTCGATTCAATCGGCATTGAGTGCTACGCCTTTGCCCGCTCAAATCTTGAAAGCTGTGAACATCTGATGCGTGCGGCCTACAGTGAAGCCGCCGCCCTCTCACCTACTCGGCCTATTATGAATATCGAGATGGGTGCCTTTGCCGGAGCCGAAAAGTCTCAGTGGATTAAAAAGGCACTTAACCGAAACGGCGGAAGAGACATCTTTAGCCAGTTTCCGCGCTTAACTGGCTTTTTATATTGGGATGATAGCCGCTACCACGAAAGCCTAGAAGGTCTTTGGATTAAGTCTGACGCAAATAGTGCGGCCGAATTTAAAGCCGCTATGAGTAGCCCCGATTATTTAGTAGGGAGTTCCGGCGGTGCTGACGACACCCGTAAAGGCTGCTCATCAATTGACGGCAGTTCATTGATGCATGCAAGCCTTGCGTTTTTCTACAACACACCTTCGTCTCAATCCTGCGAAAAACACCGTATTGCAAGATTTTGTGATGATGGAGTGTTGAGTAGCTCTCACCCTCAAGATAAAGATTTCGTTTACACCGAGTGTGGCAACAAACCTTTAGATGCAAACCAAGCAAGACTTGCGGTGATCGACGCCTATAAAAATATTCTAAGTCGCACGGATGCTGAAAACGCAAAAGACGCTGCCGGTATCAATCACTTTGTTAATAAACTTATGAGCGGTGTGAGCTTAGAACAAATTCAAAACGAACTTCGCGCCTCTGACGAATACTTTGTAAGACAAGAGTACATTAAAATTCTTGGCCGAAACGTGGATGCTCCGGGACTCACCTATTATTTAAGTCAGCTCTCATCTGGCGCAAAAACTCGCGCCCAAGTTACTGCAGATTTAAAGTTTGCAGACACCCGCGAAACTGGCACTGCTATTACCGACGCTCAGGCTCGGCAAGTGGTGACGGACTTATTTATTAACGTCATGGGACGCACGCTCGCTGAAGTTCAAGATGACCCGACCGGTCTTGCCTACTACGTTCAACTTTACAGAGCCGGCACTAAGACAACCGCTCAAATCAGGGCCGACTTTCTTGCCTCAGACGAATATTATGTCAGACAGCAGTACTTAAGCATTTTACGCCGCCGAGCGGATCTACCGGGCCTTAGATTTTACGTCGGGCAACTCGCCTCACGCGTAAAAAATCGAGCGCAGATCAGTCAAGACTTGCAGCATATTTGTAACAACCGAATTGGTGGGGAATGTAGATAGTGCTTCCTGAGAGACCGGCGGCTCGCGAGTTTTAAACTATTATGATGCCTTCAATTTATAACTTGTCGCTCGCTTGGCAGTGCCAAGCCGGGTGACTTCTCCGGCTTCGATCGATGTATTCAAAAGCCTTTGTGTTGAAGCAAGCGAGATCCCAAGTTTTTCACTAGCTTCTTTAGCAGTAAAAGAATCTTTTTTATGAAACAAGTGGTGAATCTTTTTAAGTTGAACGCTGGCCGCATTTACGGGCTTTCGATTCAAAGGAATCCTGAAAGAAAAGTTTCCGTCAATTCGAAGCGAATAAAAGCCGTCACTTTCAGTCACAGAAACCGGAATTTTTTCGCTATTCAACCAGCGACGAGTACGAGCCAAAATTTGGTGCACGCGGTCTGGAGAAGTTTCGATATTAAAACGCTCTTCAGGAAACAAGGCAGTGAACAAACCTCCAAGCCGAGAGGGTTCATAAAAGTCACGTAATAGTATTTCAATCAGCTGATGGCATTTGCTACCGACCGAATCGATTTCGACTCCTTCGATTGTGCCATTTTCGATATCAAATCGAGGAGCGGTCTTGTGACCCATAACGTAGACACTTCGTTCGCAAGTTTGGTTGAGCTCAGTCTCGATGATTTTACGAAACCCTTGGTAAGGAGTTCCAAAAAATAAATGTACAAAGCGCCTTTGATCAAAGTTTACTTTTAACGAAAACAAATCGACTTCTCGTAAAGCCACCCAATCGCGGCGTTCGGTTGCCAGCGTTCGGACTTTTTCAAAGGCACTCGACGACTTTGTTTCAAGTCCGTCGAGTATCAAATTCATTTTT
>CAZDFM010000356.1:0-3831 GCA_964504465.1 uncultured Pseudobdellovibrionaceae bacterium
ATTCATACTTGATACGGCACGATGGCAAGCGGGGCGGTTTCGAAAAATACCAAAAATCTTTTTCGCGTGCGCATGAGTCTCGCTTGCCTGTGGGCGTTCTGAAATCAAATCCATTTCTAAAAATGGGTAGCTTGAAGTCAGCTCTAAGAAGGCGTGGTTCTCAACTGAAGATGATAGCCGATTAAAAGCCGGCTGGTGGCGCTGAATCAGTTCCTTTTCAAGCAGCCCTGCTGCGGTCTCGGTTTCCGTTGGAGACCAACCAAGGCTTCTTACTTCTTCCATAAGTTGCATAAGTCTTTTGGGCCCAGCTTGAGGCTGAATGAAGCGATAAGAAGAGAGTGAACGTCTCAGGTTGATTGATTTGCCAACATATAAAAGGCAGCGACGACTGTCTTGCATCCAGTAGACGCCCGGTTTTTCTGGAACTTGTTTAAAAAAATCGGGGCCAAAACGGCGATCAAAGGAATTCGTATAATTCCATGCACCCACTGGAGAGTTTTGCTGCGGTATGCGCTTCACCGTCTGTTGCCTTGCTGGGTTACGAGTCTCAAAAAATGAAACCCGGTACCACTGATGTTGAAATCATTTAAGAAAATCAATTAAGTCTTCCAAAGTCCGATTGAGAAAGCAAGCCCAAAGACGAGGGTCATAAGTTGCGCTTTTGGTTCACATCGAATGGTTCAATTGGCGCTGAATTTTTGAGCGTGTTACATTCAGAGTCCAAGGTTCTATTGGGCCTGGAGAGGAGGTGATGCTTATGGGTAAATGTACTGAAAGTAAGTTATCTAAGGCGGAGGTGGCTTCAAGCTAGCCTTACATCTTAGTCTCTAAGGCTAACCGTAAGGTTTCCTTTTTGACCTTAGGTAAAGGCATCCGCCTTCGCCTGCGACAAAGACTTTTAGCTGGCCAGGAGACTAACCTCCTGGCCTTTTTTATTCTGCACCCGTGTCGTCGATACCCATGTCACAACAGCGATAATGAGTAAACTTGCTCCAAAATAACTCAGTGGAGTTTTAAGATCTAAGAAGTAAGAGGTCTCTAAAATCTCAACGGTTAAAATTCGAGATGAAAGAAGTGCGAGGCCAATTGAAAGGGCTCCAGCAGTAAATGCGAGCACAAGATTTTCAATCATCATCATCCATTTAACCTTAAGCGGTGAAGCCCCCATAAGTTGAAACAAAACGAATTCTTTGCTGCGGCTATTCTGATGGTAAACGATCAAAAGAAATAAGATTAAAAGTGTCAGGCCTGACTGAACTTGAGCTGCAATCTGGATCGGCGGAGCCAGAGTCTCTGTTATCTCAGAAAGTTTCTCTAGGGTCTTTGACAGGTCAATTATACTCATCGAGGAGAACTCATCTAGAGCCTCTCGAATCACTTCAGGCTTTTGACTGTCTTCCACGTCGTAAATGACACCGATCCAAGTTTTTGGGAAATCATTTAAGAAACCATCTTGAAACTGCATAAAGAAATTCGGTTCAAAGCTTTCCCAGTCAACTTTTCTTACTTGGCGAATTTCGGCTTCGATTTCAAGTCCACCAATTAGAAACTTAAGACTGTCACCGAGCTTTAAATTCTTTCGAGTCGCATACTCTTTTTCGATTGAAAGAAAGCCCTTTGGCCCTTGGGCACTCGTATAGGCCGGAAGCTTTTCAAGTCCCTCGAGTACAGTTTCTGATGGAAAGTTTTGGGCTCGGTAACTCAGTCGTAATGGGCGAGTCGAAAAGTCCTCATCGTCTGGAGTCTCGGAGTTCACACTCATAAGTCGACCCAAAATCATGGGCGAAAGAGACTTTAATCCTGAGGAGTTTGAATTAAAAAAGCTTTGGATATTTTCTAAATCCGCTTCTTGCATATTGATTGCAAAAAAATCAGGCGCCTTTCCGCTCGCGGTTTGCTTAAGCTCTTGTTCAAGCGAACCTTTAAGTTGCGGAAGTAAGCTTAAGATAAACAGCACCTGGCAAAGGCTCACAAACAAGAGGCTTGAGGCAAAACGCACTCGGCTCAGTTGGAGCAGCGGGATTTTGAGCGTTATCGAACTTACTTTGGGCCCAAGTTTTCGAAGCAAAAACGGAAACACCAAGATCGGCACGATGAGTGTGAGCAGTAAAAAACCAAGCCAACCCAGCGACAACCGGTAGTCGCGTAGAAATAGCCCTGTCAGCGCATAAAAAGTTAGCAAAATAAAGACGTAAGGCAGCCAAGTTCTAAACCCGGCCGCCTCGGGAATAAAGGGTGCTGATTGATCAAGGAGCGATTTAAGTTGAATTTGCGGAACCCGCAAAAGATAGGGCACTAAAAATAAAAAGCTCATGAGAAGAGCGAGTCCGAAAGTAATAACTAAAGCCTCACCTGTAAGCGAAAATTCGAATGCAATCGGAAGATCCGTCAGTGCAGGCGCAATAAAAAGAACTTGTGTGAGCGCAACAAGACCAATTGCCACGATCAAGGCTACAAGATGTTCAGTCAAGATCTGAAGTCCGTAGATGACTTGCACCATTCGGGGCGGGCACCCAAGTTGAATCAATAAAGCTATTCGAGAGGCTGCCGAACGCAAGTGAACTTGGCTTAAGTAAAAGCCCGTAATAAACCCAAGCAAAATCATAAGAAGTGTAAGCCAGCTTAAATACTTGCCCACAAAATCGAGCGTGCGTTTAATTTGGTTGATCGAGTCCTCGGCCGAGCGAACTTCCCAGGATTTATTTTTTGAGAGTTCTTTTAAGTTTTCAACGAGCGCCGTTGTCTTCTCGGCAGTCGAAGCCGAGAGTGCATAAAAGTGTCGGTAGCTTACTTGACTCCCAAACGTGATGAGCCCTGTCTGTTCTGCTGTGTTATAGGGAATATAAGATCGTGGTGCAAAAAAGCTGGTCCCACGAGTGGCGCCGGGATCTTCTAGAATTTCGCCAGCCACCTTAAATTGTTTTTCGCCAATTTTGACGTCGTCTCCAACTTTAACTTTGAGAGCATTGAAGATATCTTTATCTAAATAGATCTGGTCGGGCGAATCCCACTGGTAAGGGAGGCCATCTTTTAAAGTAATGGTCCCTAACAGCGGATAATTCGGTGTAACGGCTGCCACATTGGACATTGTTGTTGAATCTTTTGAGCGAATATTTCCTAGAAACTCGACGGACCGCGAGTCTTCGGTCTTTACTAGGCTCTGAATACTCTCCAGTTCTTCTTGGGATATTGGAGTAGAGGTGGACGAGATCATGATGTCTCCGCCCAAAATATAGCGGGAGCGTTCTTTAATGAACTGCTGACTCGAAGATTCGTAGCTTAGATTTAAGAAAACCCCGGCGTAAGCGAGACTCAGTAAAAACAAGTTGATTGCGAGGAGTGACTTGTTCCATCCCCATTCACGGAGCATCCAGCGGTAAGTGAGCTTCAATTTTGAAGTCATACGTGAACAGGAGCCTGGCTGGTTTTAATTTGAGTGAGTCGGCCCGCCTCAATATAAAATTGCTTTTCACAACTTTGCGCAAGACTTGGATCGTGAGTGACAAGGAGTAAACTTGAACCGGGTATCTCTTCAATGAGGTTCAAAATGAGTTCCATCACGTGGAGTGCATTTTTCTTATCTAAACTACCCGTGGGCTCATCAGCCAAAATTAAAGAGGGTTTAGTTGCGATCACTCGGGCGACGGCCACTCGCTGACATTCACCTCTGGACATTTGGTGAGGAAGATGATGCCGACGCTCCCATAACCCGACTTTTCTTAATGCTTCAGAGGCTCTTTCGATGGCTTCACTTTGACCGTGAAGTTCGAGCGGTAAACTGACGTTTTCTAAGGCATTTAGAAACGGCATCAAATGAAACTGCTGAAAGAT
>CAZDFM010000357.1:0-3827 GCA_964504465.1 uncultured Pseudobdellovibrionaceae bacterium
GACATCGGACAAAAAACTCGACATGAGTCTCGTGCTGAACTTAGGCCAGAGCTTCGACCAAAGGCTATACCTCTACTTCGATACAGTTTTAAACTGCACATGGACCCCGAGGCTTGGTTCAGCATAAAATATCTATATTGTACTGATCGTGAGCTCGTTTCGACTTTGATAAGGATATGACATGCGTAATTGGATTTTAGCGGGGCTTTTAGTTTTTATTTCTTCTTTTGCACTCGTCGCTTGTGACGAAGGCGAAGACGACGACCTTGCAAAAGCGCAAGAATGCCTCGATCGAATTACCGACACAAATTTTACTGAAGCTGAAGACTGCATAAAACCCCTCGAGAAATACGACTCTCAACAAGCCAACATTTTAAAATGCTCCGGAAAATTTTTAGCTGGCGGTCTTACCACTTCTAGAATTATGGATGCCTATAAAGAACTTGAAAACAGCGACGCCGCAGCTGAAGACAAAAAAGAGGCGATCTTTATTAGTTACTTGGCTTTGACTCCGTCATCCAAAGCGCGTGAAGCCGCAGCCTTTTGCCGTAAAACTGAACTCGAAGGTTATATTTATTTAGGTGATCTTGCTGTCGTCGGTTCGGTTCTTTCGGATGCCGGTAACTTCAGTAGTCCGCCAACCGAAGCCGAAGTCGATGCAGCGCTCGCAACTTGCCAAGCGACACCTGCTTCTTGCCAGCCCGAAGTTCTTGCCGGCGCCGTAACAAGTGTCGCCGAAAGTTACTGTAAAAAACCAAGCGCAAAAGACGATGAAGTTTGCAAAGACATAAACGCCGCGATCGCAGAAGCCGCCGGTGACGAAGAAGTTCTAACCGCCGCCCTCACTTGTTTATTAAACGGCAAAGAATATAAAAACGGCGCGTGTAACTAGTTCGTCTTTGACTCAACTCTGGCGTGGGCGTTGATTCAAGTGCAGCCCCCGTCCGCAGCACGAACCTCAAAGTTCATTTTGTAAAACCATTTTAGGTAATGCGCGGCCCCCGCCTTGCACTGTAATTGCTTGAGGGGCGAATGAACTTAAGAAAAGTAAGCGACAAAGAATTGCTCACGAACACAAAACAACTTGTAGTCAAGGAGCGTGAGCATCTCACTCTAGTGCTTCATCATTTGCGAGAGGTTGAGCGACGAAAGCTTTATTCTGATCTTCGATATTCAAGTTTATTTGATTATGCAGTCAGAGAATTAAAATACAGTGAAGGCCAGGCGGGTCGGCGTATTCAAGCTATGCGGCTGATCGCAGAATTACCTGAAATTGAAGAAAAGATTAAGTCTGGTGCTTTAAACTTAACCCACGTGTCGATGGCACAAAGTTATTTTAGAGCAGCTGACAAAGCTTCTCCGCATAAATTGGCAAAGGAAACCAAAATAGACCTTTTAAAAAGTTTCGAAAATATAACTTCGCGAGACGCAGAAAGAATTTTACTTCGCGTTCATCCAGCATTTGCATTGCCGCGCGAGGGCGAGCGAATTGTGGATGAGTTCCATAATGAAGTTAAATTTTTAATCGACCGTGAGTTTCAGTCACTGCTCTCGGAGCTAAAAGCATTACTTGGAGTCAAAGCAATTGGCCTGAACCTTTCGGATCTATTTCGGTATACCGTTAACATTACCCTTCGCGAACAAAGGATCAAAAAGTTTGGAAAACGAAATGCGGATCAAAAGTATTATGTAACAGGAAAGCCCGTTTTAACTACGAGCTCGTCAACTCCGGCGCCGGAGTTAGGGGCTGAGCAGAAAGCTTTTGAATTTTAGAAATCGAGTGCCATCTCAAGGACGTAGCGGCGGCTTTCTTTCGAGACTTTGTCGGTGCCGACTTCTTCGCCGTAGGTAGCGAGATCGAGTTGGAACCAGCCTAAGCGAGCGCCGAAACCTGCGGTCCAATATCCTTGGTTAAGTCCGGCAGCCCAGTGACCCTTCCACCAATTGTACATGGTCCAATAGGCTTCAAAACCCGCGTGGCTTCCTTTCATTGGAGTCCAGTTTGAGTGACCGATGTCTCGAATATCAAAAGCAAGTTTTGGGTCGAACACCCACAGCTTTGGAAGTTGCCACTTTGAACCTAGATCAAGTCGTCTTTGAAGTTTAGGCGGCTTGCCAGAGTTTTCATCTAACATATGGAAGTTGTAATTGAACCCTTGATCAATCACGTTTCGAACGACAACCGCAAAAGTTGGTCTGGTAAACCGTAGCCAACCTTTTTCAGCGATGGTGGGAGTCCAGAGTGTTCCAATGTCGACATCAAAAGTCATACCCTCGTTTGCATCGGCCGTGTCGAAAACTTCTCCGTCACTTGCAAGTCTTCCGACCGAAATAGCTTCACTCGCATTTACTCTATGAATGGCCTTTAAGGTTCCGCCTAAAGAAAATTGCTTCTTATTTCCAAACCACTTTGGGTTTCGTGCATAACTGTAAGCAAGCGTCGTATCGAGATAAGCGTTTACGTTTACCATAGGGCCGATTTGTTGGTGGATTCCGATGTCGATCGAAAGATCGCCAGGAATGAGCGCAATTCCCCAATTGGGCCGCGCCCACATTGCACCTAAAACGGGAAGCCTTGAGTGATAGTGTTTACCGTAGTTTTTAACGATGAGCTCTTCGATTTTATCGAGCTTTTCGTTTTCGTCTTCGATATCTGATGCATCTCCGATTTCATTTACTAAATCGAGATAGTCGGGCTCGATCGCAGCACCAAGCCACATTCTTAGATGACCATCTTCGCGGCGTGCAAGTGCGGCAGGATTATATAAAACCGCGCTATGATCATCGACCACTGCAGTGAACGCATTTCCCATTCCGAGTGCACGAGTCGAAAGATACTCTTGGTGAATCGTAAAATCTAAAGCCTTTTGCGCCAAAGAAAGTGGCGTATAAAAAACAAGAGTAGCAAATAACATTTTGAGAGAACTACGACGAACAACGGAGAAAGAACGCATGGGTGAAGCCCTTACCTAAATCGCATTTTTGAGTTACTCTTAAAATTCTATAATCTCTTTCTACCGTTCGGATATACTTAATCTATGACATCGGTATCTTGGTCCATATCATTGACTTTAGTCCTACTCAGCTTTTGTTTTGATGCGCACTCTGCTCCGTCTGACGAAATTGATTTGTATAATAAAAATAAAACCACAGAAGAAGCCGTACAGCAGAACGAGACAGACGACTCAAAAACGGACCGAATCTCCATTACACCTCCACCTCGTTCTGACAAAAAAAAAAAAAAAACCACATCACTCTATTATCCTTACAAGCAAAGCATGTCGCCGCGGTTGGGATTTGTCCTGGATCCAGATATTCTTGAGGAGAATGGCGAAATCCCGGTCGTCTTAGGATTAAGCTATATGCTTCCCCGAACTCATACCCCACAGGTCGAGTTTACTTTCGATTTGTTAACGAATTCCAAAGCTCATTTTAGTGGCATGCTTCGTCGGATTTTTTACGAGCGCGAGGCCTTTAGGCCTTACATTAAAGCGGGTGCAACCGTGCAACTTGATGCCTCCGAACGGCTTGCAGCGTTTTCGGACTGGGATAACTATCTTGCTCGAGCGAGTATCGGATTTGAGGATGCAATTAAACTTCCGATGTCGGTGCGAATCGAGATTGAGGTTGCAGCCAATACCCATGACCAAATGCTCATTTTTAATTTTGGTTATTCTTGGGGCTGGTAGGCGTTTTGAATTTTTTTAAGCACTTGATCAAGTTGAGCGCTTAGATCAGCTTCGCTTCCATGATTCACGACAACGTAATTGGCTTTTTTTACTTTTTCTTCGAGTGGTTTTTGCTGTGAAATTCGTTTTCTAACTTCA
>CAZDFM010000358.1:0-3814 GCA_964504465.1 uncultured Pseudobdellovibrionaceae bacterium
CTCTTCACAGCTTAACCATACATAAGTGGCGCGGCCCAAGACGTTATCAAGTGGTAACGAGCCCCAAAACCGGCTGTCTTTAGAATTATCGCGATTGTCGCCCATCATAAAAACATGCCCCTCTGGAACCGTGAAGCGATCTTTGCCGTAGCGAAATGCTTCTTTAATTTGGACAATCCGATGTTTTACTCCCATCAGATCTTCTTCGTAGAAATTTACTAAACTGAAATCCATTCCTAAATCGCCCGTGGAGACAGGATAATAATCTCCACCCTGATCGGCTTGCGAAGTGACAGGCATTAGATTCCGTTCAATCAATTTACCATTGATAATAAGTCGCCCTTCTTCACCAATTTCGAGTGTGTCTCCGGCGACGCCAACGATTCTTTTAATCATGAAGTATTCGTCTTCAGGACCTACAGACCGAAAAACAATGATTTCACCGCGCTTGGGCGCTTCTCGGTGCCAGATCCATGTTTTAGTAAAAGGAACCCGAATCCCGTAGGCTAATTTATTAACTAAGATGTGATCGTGTACGAGGAGAGTTGGAATCATGCTTCCAGAAGGAATCACATAAGGTTCGCCTAGCATCCAACGTACGCTCAGGATAAAAAGAACAGCCGCGATAAACGAACCGAAACTTTCTCCAAATTTTGCCTTCTTATTTTCTGATTTGCTTGCTGAGTCTTCTGACATGGTGATCCTTCTTTAGCTAATCGATTCTCTGAAAAAACCGATTCCATCTAATCTTAAGAGGGTGACAGATAAAAGGGGCAAAAGAAAGCGTTTCCTCACAGCTCAGCCACACGAACATGGCACGCCCAATTAGGTTCTCTTCGGGCACGAAACGAAAGTCTTCACCTCCGTTTAATGATTCTGGATTTCTAACACTTACTTGATCAAATACTTTCGCTTTTTCGGATTCAATTACACGAATTGCATCCGCAGCCACGTTTCCTAATGGTCCCGCGACTAAGGCTTCGACCTTTACCATTGCCGGCTCATCTTTTTTTAGGGTCACTTTTTCGATGATTCTGAAGCGTTCTTCTTTGCCGCCAAAAGGAGAAGTCTTCACAACTGTAGAGGCTGGAATCTCAAGGCTGTCTTTACCGGAGTATTTTAGCTCGACGAAGCCTTGCGCTCGACTTGCACGCGAATCCCACAGTCGACTGTCGCGCGAATTATCTCGGTTGTCGCCGAGAACGAAAAAATGATTATTCGGCACAGTAAAAGGACCGAAGGCTACTCCTGATACACCTTCACTTCGCATTAATACACTGTAACGGCGACCGGCTAATTCTTCTTGCCAATGGGTATAGCCCGAAACTCCACCTTGTGATTCTTCACCTGGAAAGTCTGCGTCTCGTAGCCATTTTACGTCATTGAGCTGAGGTCCGCCCGGAACCCCTCGAGGCACGAGAGTTTCGTTTACATACAAGTTTCCGTTTTCATAAAAAACTCGGTCTCCGCCAACGCCTACAATGCGTTTAATATAAAATCGAGATCGATCTTCTGGATATTTGAAAACTACAACTTCGCCCTTTTGAGGTGCTCCGAGGCGGAAAATCCAGTCTTCAGAAAAAGGAACTCGCAGTCCGAAAGTAATCTTATTAACAAAGATGTGGTCATTTACATAGAGAGTGGGAATCATGGACCCGGATGCGGTCACATAAGTTTCAATCAAAGCCCAACGAATAAACAGCGCGATCGCAATCGCAACTAGAAATGAACCGAGTCCCTCTGTCCAGAATCTTCGCGCTTTGCTGGTCATCAATCGTCAACCTTAAGAATCGCTAAGAAGGCAGACTGAGGAATTTCGACTCGTCCAACCGACTTCATTCGCTTCTTACCTTCTTTTTGTTTCTCGAGGAGTTTTCGTTTACGACTAATGTCACCACCATAACACTTGGCAGTCACGTCTTTACGTAAGGCACCAATAGTTTCACGGGCTACGATTTTAGCTCCGATCGCAGCCTGAATATTGATCTGATATTGTTGGCGATGGATTACTTCTTTTAATTTGGCCGCTAAATTGCGTCCACGTACCTGTGCCTTAGACTTGTGTACGATGATCGAAAGTGCATCAATGGGTTCGGAATTGATAAGAATATCAAGCTTTACAAGGTCAGACTCTTCGAACCCAATAAGTTCATACTCCATTGAAGCGTAACCTTTAGAAATAGACTTTAGCTTGTCGTAAAAATCCATCACCATTTCGTTAAGCGGGAGCTTGTATTCGATGATAACTTTCGCATCGGAAATATATTCCATGCGGTTCTGAATTCCACGACGTTCTTCGCAAAGTTTTAGAAGTGCTCCGATAAACTCAGGCGGCGTATGGAGAGTGAGTTTTACGTAAGGCTCTTCGAGGCGTGCAATCTTTGAGAAATCAGGGAGATCAGCTGGGTTTTCTAAATCTTCAATAGTGCCATCTGTCGTGTACACTTTGTAAACCACGCTTGGGGCAGTTGTAATCAAATCAAGATTAAACTCGCGCTCTAGGCGCTCTTGAACAATCTCCATATGAAGTAGGCCCAAGAAACCGCAACGGAAACCAAAACCTAAGGCGGCGGAGCTTTCAGGCTCGTAGGACAAACTGGAATCGTTAAGGGACAGCTTGGCCAATGCTTCTTTCAAATTTTCGAATTCGGTGGCGTCCACAGGGAAAATACCCGAGAAAACCATGGGCTTAATACGTTTAAATCCAGAGAGAGCTTCGGTCGCACCGTTGCGCGAAGAAGTAACTGTGTCTCCGACTTTTACATCTCGGATGTCTTTAATTCCTGAAATGATAAAGCCCACTTCACCGGCAGTGAGTTCTGAGAGATTTTTTGGGAAAGGTGAAAAGACCCCAAGTTTTAGGACTTCGTAATCGCGGTCTGTGGCCATAAATTTAATCTTATCGCCAGTTTTAATTCGGCCATCCATGACTCGTACGAGAGTGACGACACCTTGATAAGAATCAAACCAAGAATCAAAGATAAGGGCGCGAAGCGGTTTATCGATATTTGCCTGTGGCGGCGGAACTTTTTGTACGACGGCCTCAAGAATTTCGGCAATTCCCTTCATTTCTTTTGCGCTGGCGAGAATTGCTTCAGAAGCGTCAATGCCAATACCATCTTCAATTTGTTTCTTCACGCCCTCAGGATCAGCCGCAGGCAAGTCGATTTTATTCAGCACTGGGATAATTGTGAGATTATTATCTAAAGCCAAATACACGTTAGCTAAGGTTTGCGCTTCCACTCCTTGAGCGGCATCAACAACAAGAATAGCGCCTTCGCAGGCGGCTAGTGAACGGGAAACTTCATATGAAAAATCCACGTGTCCCGGAGTATCAATAAGGTTTAACTGATAAGTTTGTCCGTCTTGAGATTTAAAATTAAGACGAACAGTTTGAGCCTTAATCGTGATTCCCCGTTCGCGCTCAAGCTCCATATTGTCCAGGAATTGGTTTTTCTTTTCACGATCTGATAGCGCGCCTGTCACTTGCATTAAACAATCAGCTAACGTCGATTTGCCGTGATCAATATGCGCGATAATAGAAAAGTTTCGAATATTTTTTGAGTCCATGTATTCCTTAGTTGCTGCTTACTTCAATTGGCGACGGCTTGGCTTTTGGTTCGGGAGTTTGACCTAAGGGCAAAGGCATCTGCCCCGGCAACAGATCGCTATAACGATCTAAAATTAAATCGATTCCCTGCCGAATAAATTCAGCAACAGGGACTTTCGAGCGCTGATTGAGTTCACGCAAAAGATTCTGTTGGTCTTCAGTTATATAGACTGTAGTGGCAATCTTCTTAGGCATGAAGATGGG
>CAZDFM010000359.1:0-3799 GCA_964504465.1 uncultured Pseudobdellovibrionaceae bacterium
TACTAGAACTTGCAGAAAATTTAAATTACGAAGGTAAAAAAATTACTGCGGTTCAACGTCCCCTCGTCGAAGCGGATCTGTTAGAGGCAAAAGAGCTGATGCTAGTAGGAACTACCAACGGAGTGTTACCAATTGGACTCTATGAGAAGAAAGAATTTAAAAATTTTCCTCTCGCAAAGTTGCTTGGACAAGCCTTGGCTGAGGATTTGCGTTTAGGTGTTGAGAGAAAAGCCTCTGCTGCATTGTGACAAATAGTAACTCCGTCGGCGAATTTGTCATTGTCACTTATTTCTTTCTGGGCCAGTATGAGCCTATCAACAATGACCTTTACAGGAGATCAAGTAATGAAGTGGATTTTGGCTGCTATGGCTTTAAGTGTTAGTTTTATGGTTGGTTGTCAGTGCACTGAGAAGGCGTCTGAGATGCCTGCAGATCAACCCGCTCAAATGGAGCCAGCTCCTACTGAAGCTGAACCAGCTCCAGCTGATGGCACAGAAATGCCTGCAGAAGGCGGAACTGAAGGCGGAACTGAAACTCCTCCTGCAGCTGAATAAGTTTTTTCTAATCTAGTTTTGATTCTAGAAAAAGCAAAAGCCCGGTTTAATCCGGGCTTTTTTTTGCTCAAAACTCTTTTGAAAGTTTCGCGCTTACTGCTGATTGAACCACTCTGACCATGCTCGAAAGCTTTTGATCTTTGTTTCAAACGGTCCCCAGTCGTCGTCCTTGTCGATCGACTCCCAAATGTTTTCGATCTCATGGATGATTAAACTCTCGGGCTTCGACCAAGTTTTTCTGAGGTCAGCTAATTTGGCCGCATTCGCGATTTCGTACTTTGAAAGTTTATGAAAGAAATCTTCAAAGATACTTCCTTTATAAAGATCTTTTCGATTCGAAGCCAATGCGAAGTTGTTTGATTCAAGACCGCCGTTCCAATCAAAAAAGAAAGCATCAAAAGAAACTTGCGAAGTCTGCAAAAATTCAAAACTGGTTCGAAGAAGATCTTCGTCTTGCACTTGATCAATCTGTTTTAAGTTTAAACGTTTCAAAAACCCAGCCGTCATAGATTGATTCAATTTTTTTGGAAACCGATTTTGGATCATCTCTAAATATTCATCCAATCGCTTTTCAGGCTCTTGATCCATAAAAGTTAAAGCGAACGCAAATTGCTGTAGGTTCCAATAGACTGCTTCTGGCTGTCTGCCGTAGGCATAGAGCCCGCTTTGATCAAAGTAGGCTGCGGTAAACTGTGGATCATAGTGAGGTAAGAAGCGATAAGGGCCGTAGTCAAAACTTTCTCCGGTGATGACCATATTGTCAGTATTAAGAACTCCGTGCACAAAACCTGCAATCATCCACTGAGCACACAGCTCAGCTGTTTTTAAACTCACTTGCTCCAAAAACTTAAAGGCGAGTTCGCGATCACTTAAACCAAGGTCCATCTCGGGATAATAATATTTTACCGAATGCCGTAAGAGTTTCTTGATGCCCTCTGGATTTTTAAAGAAAGCCAGTCGCTGAAAGCTTCCAAAACGAATATGCGAATGAGACAGACGAACTAAAACTGCAGATCTAGTAGGAGAAGGTTCATCGCCCCTTTCAAGGGCTTCGCCGGTTTCGATAACGGAAAAGGTTTTTGAAGTGTTAACGCCTAAAGCTTCGAGCCACTCTGTTGCAAGTACTTCTCGCATTGCACCTTTAAGTGTGAGCCGGCCATCACCTCGCCGCGAGTACGGAGTCGTTCCGCTGCCTTTTGTTGCAAGATCTAAAATTCGTTTTGAGGAGGGCTCTTCGAGTTGTGCATATAAGAAACCTCGCCCATCGCCTAAATCCGAGTTGTAATGCTGAAACTGATGTCCGTGATAGCGAAGCGCCAAGGGCTCTTTTAAGTTATCAGGGAGCGGCTCAAAGCGCGCAAAATACTTGATCCATTCTTTGTCTTGAAGTTCGTGTAGGCCAAGAGTTTCGGCCCATCTTAAATTTTTAAAACGAATTAAAGTTTTCGGAAAGTCGGCTGGCCGAACAGGATCAAAAAATTCTTCTCCTAGCAACTGATGTACAGGCGAAGCCTTATACCCAGCGGTTATCATTATTTTTGTGAAGGAAGATTGGAATTGTCAAAAGGGCGAGGCATCAGCTCTTTAAATTGAACTGTCTTTTGAATTCCGTTTAAGGTTGAAAGATGAATTTGAAAATCCGGTCCAACGAACTCACTTAAGACCTGTAGGCAAAAGCCACAAGGTGAGTCTGGGGTCTGTGAACCTGTCACAAGCACGAGATACTCAGGCTCAAACTTTCCATATTTTGAAACTGCCTGAACGACGGCCGATCTTTCGGCACAGATGGTTCCACCATAACTTGCGTTTTCGACGTTACAGCCAACAGTAAGCTCGTCGTGGCCCTTTACTTTTAAGGCGGCACCGACTTGAAATTTCGAATAGGGCGCATGGGCACGGCTCCGCACTTCTACAGCTTTTTTAAAGGCATAATCTAGCGACTCTTTGGATGAACTCATTGCATTCCTTCTGAGCCCGAGGGGCGTACACTAGGATCAATAAAACGACCGAATTCAAAACTCTCTAAAGCGGCCAAGCACCATTGATAGTGATAGCGATAATCCGCATTCATAGATTTCCCAAGTCCAATCTGTAATTGCTCTTTTGCCAAGGCTTTAAGGCGTTGCAAATCTAAGGTTGCAAGTTCTGCGGGATCAACAAAACCTAAAAACTGGATGAGATCTTGCGAATTGATCCGCAAAAAACCTTTTCGAATTTTGGGAGGAGTGACGATTTCTTCGCCTTCATCATTGAACTGCTCAACCCACTTCTCGGCAAGTTCCGCCAGGTGGGTGGGGATACGAATGCTCAAGTCTAAATACTCAATCCTTCGTGTGCTCATGGTGCTAAAGTGCAATAAGCCCTTCTATTTGTGAAGCCTTTTCGTAGATCGCCAAGACGATATCTGAAGACTCTGCGTTGAATGTTACAGTTAAACTCAAATAGTTCCCAAGTTTTGATTCTCTCACTACGGGTTCATGCTGAGGAAAAAGGGCCCGCACTTCAGCTTCTTTAGGGGCGGGCACAATAAATTTAAACATATAGTCCGCGGGCCAGACATACTCTTTGTCTAGCAACTCTTTGTGTTTCGCGAATCTCTCCAGATAATCCATGGTTTCCTAGTATTTTACCGAGCAGCCATAGGGCTGAGTCGAAGCCGTTGTAACAGGTTTGCCTGCAGCAACGCTGTCGAGTGCGGCAACCACGTAGTTGGTGGCTTCTTTAATAGTGGATTTTTTCGAAGATGAGTTGCTGTCGATTGCACCTTGATAAACCAAAACACCTTTTGGATTAATCACAAACATATGAGGAGTCGTCTGTGCTCCGTAGAGCTTTCCCACTTTTCCGTCTTCATCTAGCAGAATCGCAGTTTGAACAGACTTTCTTTCTTTCGCAATCGCGACGGCTCCAGCTTTATCCAAATGTCCCTCTGTGCCTTTTTTACTTGAAGCTACAGTTAACCAAACCACACCTTTTTCGGTGTAGGTTTTCTGAAGGCTTTGCATATTTCCTGAACCGTAATGTTTTTCGACATATGGGCAGCCGTTATTAAACCACTCAAGCACCACGGTTTTGTCTTTGAAATCAGAAAGTTTATAAACAGTTCCGTCGTGGCCGGTTGCGGTGAAGTCCGGTGCCGCTGCCCCAATCTTAGGAGCACCAAATGCTGAAAGTGAAAAACATAAGGTCAGAGTTAAGATTGCAGAGGCGAACATATTTTTTTTCATAAAGGGTCCTTTCAAAGG
>CAZDFM010000360.1:0-284 GCA_964504465.1 uncultured Pseudobdellovibrionaceae bacterium
ACCTCCATTACATTCATTCGCCGACCGGGTTCCATATCAACAAAAATTTCGCCGGTAGTGGAGTTTGCCCGAGTGTTCACTTCAGGACATGCATATCCAACTGCCTGTAAATGTGCGGTCGTCCAGCTTTGAAGTTCTTTGAGTTTATCAGCTGTGAGTCGGCCTTCGGAGGGCTTTCGGCGCACGGAATCTGTAAAAGGCGTCGGTGCATTGTTGAAGACTACGCGTTCGACTTCTGTAAGTTTACCGGGGTGTATAAGCAGCCGCTGATCAGCTTCTTCCCA
>CAZDFM010000360.1:294-3795 GCA_964504465.1 uncultured Pseudobdellovibrionaceae bacterium
GTGCGTAGTAACCGCTTTTTTGAAGCACCGCTGAGATATGATATTTCTGCTGATTGAGGGGGATGTTCTTCCAGACATTGCTGCTGTCGTCGCCGCAAATAAACACCTTATCATTTTTCGAAAATTTAAATTTTTCATCGCTGTTGATATAAACATTTCCGCAAATATTTTGCAGACTCCAAACTTTTAGAGGGAATAAAAGCAGAAAAACCAACGCGCGCATGCTTATCCCTAGCGAAATTGTGCTTAAAAGTACATGAGATTGATTCAATTCTAAGAAGAGAAAATATTTGCGATTCACTAAAGTCGAATTTGTAGATTGAGAAGTATTTTGCAATCAGAGATTCGCGATCAGAAATTAAGGGAGCTATGATGAACAAAATAGAAAAAAGCCCACGAAAGAAAATGAACTTCTTCAGCAATGAAAAAGGAAAGCTGGGCTGGATTTTTCTTTGGGCCTTAGGCATTCCAATTCCTGTGTTGCTGATTTTATATGTGCTTCGAGGCTGCACTTAGTACAAAAGTGTCTTTAATCCTCGATAAAAGTGCAGAAATTTATTGAAGCTAAAACAGGTAGAACGACGGTAGAGTACAGCCATTTTCACCTGCCAGATCTTAATAGGACACTCCCGACGATGGTCGGGAAGGCGCATAACTATTTGAAAAGTCTATTGACTTAGTGCAAAAACTGCCCTAAGAGTGTGCAGTCCGTTTAGTAGAGATGGGTCCCGTGACTTAAACCTCTTTTTACGGCTTAAACGTCTTAAAAATGAGGTATAAATGACGTCGTTCCAGTCAATGACTTTGCCCGATGCTTTGGGCAAAGCTCTTCAAGATTTACAATTCAACACTCCAACTGAGATCCAAAGTGCCGCGATTCCAATCGCACTTAAAGGCCGAGATCTTATGGCTTGTGCTCAAACGGGTTCAGGCAAAACGGCAGCTTATTGTTTGCCGATCATTGTTGGTCTCTTAGCGGATGATAATAAAAACGCTTTGATTCTAGCTCCCACGCGCGAACTTGCAGCGCAAATTGCGGACGTGGTTCGTGATCTTACTGTTTATACAAAGCATCTTCGTATGGCGACATTAGTTGGCGGCGCAGATATTCGTAAACAGATTCGCGCGCTTCAAGCTAAGCCTCGTCTCGTGATCGCGACTCCTGGTCGTTTAACCGATCATTTGAAGCGAAGAACATTAAGTCTCGCACAAACCGGCTATCTAATTTTAGATGAAGGCGATCGTATGATCGACATGGGGTTTGCGCCTCAGCTTGAAGTCATTTTGAAGTACTTACCTAAAGAACGTCAGACTTTGTTCTTTACTGCGACTCTTCCTATGAAAGTTAAAAAGTTAGCTGAAAAATATCTGAATAATCCAGAGAGCATTGCCGTTGGTAATTCAGATCTTCCAGTTGATTCTATTAAACAAACAATCATCCAAGTTGCTTCACGCGATAAAGATGAGCGTTTAGTTGATGAACTTAACAAACGTACTGGTTCAGTCATCATTTTTGCGAAGACTAAGCGTAAAACTGACGAATTAGCTCGTTACCTAGACGATTATGGATTCACTGTATCTTTGATTCACGGTGATCGTACTCAGGGTCAGCGTAATCAAGCTCTCCAAAACTTTAAAATGGGCCGTTACCGCATTCTTTGCGCAACTGACGTTGCCGCTCGTGGTATCGACGTTCCTTCTATTGAACACGTGATTAACTATGACCTTCCTATGATGGTTGAAGACTATGTACACCGAATTGGTCGTACAGGTCGTAACGGTGCCTCTGGAGAAGCTGTGAGCTTCGTAGCTCCTCAGGATCACCGCAACTGGCTTATGATTGCTCGTAAGTACAAGATCAAAGGCGTTGAATTAACTGGTGGCCGTGGCGAAGATCGCCGTGGATCACGTGATGACGATCGCCGTGATGATCGCCGTGGTGGAGGACGTGAACGTCGTCCATTCGGAAAGAGCTTTGGAGGTCCACGTGGAGCTGGGGGCGGTGAACGCCGTAGCTTCGGTGGCGGTGGACGTCGTTTTGATAACGATGAAGGCGGCGAACGACGCAGCTTCGGTGGTGGACGTAAGTTCGACTCTGATGCTCCAAAGAGATCATATGATAAACCGAAATTCGAAAATGAGGCTCCACGCAAATCTTACGGGGACCGTCCTAAATTTGATTCCGAGGCTCCTCGTAAATCATATGCGGACAAGCCTAAGTTTGAAGCACGTGGCGAAGAAAAAAGAGAAGGTCGCAAGATCGTAGCTGGTGAAGCTCGCAAACCTTCTTCTGATAAAAAGCGTTTCGAAGGTCATGTGCCCGAAGAAAAACGAAGTTTTGGTGAAGGCCGTAAACCTTTCGGACGTAAGTTTGAGGGTGGAGAAGCCCGCAAGCCTTTCGGAGAAAAGCGTAAATTCGAAGCTCGTAGTGGTGACGAACGAGAAGAGCGCAAGAGCTTTGGTGGACGTAAATTCGAAGCTGGTGAAGGTCGTTCTGAAGGCCGTAAGCCCTTCGGTGGCGGACGCCCTGGCGGTTTCAAAAAGCCTGGTGGAGCCGGTAAACGTAGCTTTATTCCAGGACCTAAAGCGGCTCGCCCATAAGCGCTAATTTTAAAATCGAAATTCTTAAAAAAGACTCCGTAAGGGGTCTTTTTTTATGCAGGTCGCGGTTGAAAAAGACTGATCGCCACGGCGATAAAGATTAATCCAAATGACAGATAGTCGTAACCCGTTGGTTTTTCTTTGAGATAGAAAAAACTGAAGACAATAAAAACAGAAAACGTGATGGCTTCTTGCATACTCTTAAGTTGTGCTGCCGTCATAACCGAGTGTCCGATCCGGTTAGCCGGAACCTGCATACAATACTCAAAAAAAGCGATCCCCCACGAGATCAAAATTGTAAGCATCAGGGGTTTGCCCTTGTCCTTTAGGTGACCGTACCAGGCGAACGTCATAAAGATATTGCTTAAAACTAACAGTAAAAATGTTTGAAGAAAGGCGGTCACGGAGACTCCTTATGCTGTTGGTGTTGCTATAAGGATTCCTGGATTTTCAGCTTTAATCAAATGAAACTGCGGCCTCTGGGCCGCAGCTATGTGTGAATCAAAATCGTCGGGAAAGTAAGAACGACTAGAATTATCGGACGTTGGTTTTTTTAGCGATGGGCTTTTCAGTCGCCACTCTTACACCGCCGGAATCCATTGAGACTCCATCGATGTCATAATTTTGAGAACGATCCACTTTAGTTTGAAGCACTTGTTTATGAGCTGCTTCCTCGCGTTTTTCTAAAGCTTCGCGCATTTTATCCTGAAGGACGGTTGAGCGCATTTTAACGAACTCTTTAAGCGTCGCAGGTGCGACCGCTTGCTCTTTATTAGCCATTTTATTTCTCCTTGCGAGCATTAAAACCCGCTTAGAATGACCTTAGCAAAATTGAGTAGCAAAGACTTAGCCGGGGCATTAAAAGAATGTGGAGGAAAAGCCACAAAAGAAGCCTGCATG
>CAZDFM010000361.1:0-3787 GCA_964504465.1 uncultured Pseudobdellovibrionaceae bacterium
GGCTTGGGATGCGATCAACCCATTCTTACTAGAAGCAAGTAAGATTACCGGAGTGCCGGTTGTTGCCGCCAATGACGTTCATTATTTAAAACAAGAAGAACAAGTCGCCCAAGAAGTTTTGATTTGTATTGGTTCAAACAAAACTCTTCAAGATGAAGGTCGCTACCGTTTAGGTACGGATCAGTTTTATTTTAAAAAGCCCGAACAGATGAAGGCTTTGTTTGATGATCTCCCTGAGGCTTGCGCTCGCACACTTGAAGTTGCAGACCGTTGTAATGTGCAATTTAAATTAAAAGATGAGCAAGGGCGCCAAATTTACCACCTTCCATCTTTCCCTACACAAGCGGGCAGAACGGATGCAGAAGAAATTAAAGCCCTTGCTGAGCAAGGCTTAAAAGCGCGCTTTGAAGAAGCAAGCCAACGAGGCGAGCCAGTCCCTGAAAATAAAAAACCTGAGTACTTCGACCGGCTTTATTTTGAGCTCGGTGTAATTGCGAAGATGGGCTTTAACGGTTACTTTTTAATCGTACAAGACTTTATCGGTTGGGCAAAAGCCCATGATATTCCAGTAGGTCCTGGACGGGGTTCGGGTGCGGGCTCACTTGTCGCCTTTGCACTCAATATTACGGATCTTGATCCAATTCCTTATAATTTACTATTTGAGCGATTTTTAAATCCTGAGCGTATTTCGATGCCGGATTTTGATATCGATTTTTGCCAGGATAACCGAGGCCGCGTAATTGAATACGTCACACAAAAATACGGTCAAGCGTCGGTGTCGCAAATTATTACTTATGGAAAACTTCAAACCAGGGCGGCCATTCGCGATGTAGGTCGCGTAATGGGGATGGCTTACGCCGAAGTGGATGTAGTTTCAAAACTCGTTCCTGAAAAACTCGGCATTACTCTAGATGAAGCCATTGAAACTGAACCGCGCTTAAAAGAACTTATGGAGCAAGATCCTAAGATTCACACTCTCATGGATCTAGCGCGCAAAGTTGAAGGTTTAGTTCGGCACGCGGGAATTCACGCAGCTGGTGTTGTGATTGCCGAAGGTAATCTCGTCGATTTAGCTCCGCTCTATCGTGGAACAGAAGGCGAAAACGTCGTTCAATACGACATGAAACACGCCGAAAAGTTAGGGCTAATTAAGTTCGACTTTTTAGGTTTAAAGACGCTCACTCACATTCAAAATGCTTTTAAACTGATCGAACGAAACCGTAAACGAAAGTTCACCTCAAAAGACATCTCGCTTAAAGACCCTGGCATTTACGAAATCATGTGTAAGGGTGACACCGGAGGGATCTTTCAGTTCGAAGGTGAAGGTATTACGGATTTAATTCGTAAGGCTCGCCCGAATTGTTTTGAAGATATCGTGGCGATCAACGCACTTTATCGACCCGGTCCGATGGATATGATCCCGGATTACCTCGCACGAAAACACGGCACCAAAAAAGTTACGTATCTCTTTCCTGAACTCGAAGAGGTTTTAAAAGAAACTTACGGAGTAGTTGTATATCAAGAGCAGGTGCAGCTCGTGGCCGCAAGAATTGCGAGTTACTCACTCGGTGAAGCGGATATGCTTCGTCGAGCGATGGGTAAAAAGATTGCCGAAGAAATGGCTCAACAAAAAGAGCGTTTCTTAAAAGGGGCTGCAACCAATCAGCACGATGCTAAGAAAGCAGCCGAGCTTTTTGATACCATGGCCGAATTTGCCAAGTACGGTTTTAACAAGTCGCACGCGGCTGCGTACTGTGTGATTGCGGCCTACACAGCTTGGCTTAAAAACTATTATCCAGTCGAGTTTTTTGCAGCCTTGCTTTCAACGGAGATGAGCGACACTGATAAGGTCGTTCGTTATGTGAAAGGTGCGCAGAAACGCGGGATCGAGGTTCGACCTCCTCATATTAATTATTCAGAATTTAATTTTAGCGTTGATGGAGAGAGAATCTTTTTCTCACTCGGCGCGATTAAAGGTGTGGGACAAGCGGCAGTTGAAGCCATCGTTGAGGCTCGTGAAAAGCAGCCAAAGAAAAAATTTGAAAGCTTAGAAGATTTCTTTGAAGCAGTTGATTTGAGGCGCGTAAACAAAAAGACCATCGAATGTTTGATTAAAGCGGGTGGCTTTGACGATTTTGGTTTTAACCGCAATGAACTTATGTCGAGTTACACCAAGTTTATCGAACGTGCGGACCGAGCTAAAAAAGATCAAGAACTAGGTCAGACTTCGCTCTTTGCGCTCGATGCGGTCGTTGAAAATCACGAAGCCGTTCATGTCGACCGACTTCGTCCATGGACGCGAACTGAATCTCTAGCTGCAGAGAAAGAAGTGTTGGGTTTTTACTTAAGTGATCATCCGTTAAACGGCTTAGACAGTTTAAAGTCTTATTTTCATACTCAAAGTATCGAGAGTCTTTCTAAAGGAAAATCTAAAACCACGGTTAAGATTCTTGGCTTGGTTTCGACCTTAAGAGAGATTATCACGAAAAAAGGAACCAGGATGGCCTTCGCTCAGCTCGAAGATTTGACTGGCTCAATCGAACTCGTGGTGTTTCCAGATGCATATCTCAAAGGCGAGATGAGCCTTAAGGCCGAACTTCCTTTGTTGGTAACCGGTCAACTCGAAGTTTCAGAAGAGGGTGCAGCCAAAATCTTAGTTGAGAGTGTTGAGTCTTACGATTTAAAGCTCAGACAAGCTAAGCGGTTGGTGTTTCAAGTTGATGACGGTATGGGACCAAAGATGGCTCTACTTAAAGAGCTTCTCAATAAACATCCCGGAGAAACTCCCGTTCAACTACGGGCCGATTTAAAAAATATTGGTCAAACCGTAGATCTTGATGTCACAGACCCGAAAGGTGTTTCGCTTTCGCCTGTGTTCATCGAAAGCATTCAGAGTTTGTTTGGGAACTCCGACATCTTAGAAATTCATTAACAGAGTAATTCTAAAATTATCGATGCAGTGAGGCGGCTTCTTCGGGAGCAGCTTTACTGAGTTGAATGTAATTAGGCCGGTCTGCGGCCGAATCATGCTTAAAGCTATTCAAAATTTCGTCGCCAGAAATCAAAAACACGCCGGGCATTTGAAAGCCGTCACCAGCAAGTTTTCCAATGCCGTGGCCTTTTAAAACCCCTGCTTGAAATCCGCGGACAATACTTTTGGGACCAAAGAGTTGTGCAAGCTGACCTCGTTCTAATCGAAAGGCCTCATAAAGTTCTTTGTTGGGATCAGAAAAGTGCGAAATTTCAGTGAGGCCTTTTTTATCTAAGTAGGCTTCAGCTTCTTTGGCGTGCACCATGTGTACGAGCGCAATCGCGGTTCCACTATTTTCGATTTCAGCTCTTTGATCGGCGATGTCGTCGAGTGCTTCTCGGCAAAAGGTGCAACCAAAGTGACGTAGAAAAACCACCAGAGTTTTTTGCTTTTGGGTCTTGGCAAACAAAGTGATGCCGTTTTGATCAGCGTACTTTTTCATAAGTTCGGTTGGCGCTTGAGTCTTCATTCATCCTCCAAAGAGAACTTGGGTTGTAACATAATTGTTGGTCATCTGTCATCCTTAGCCAATGACTTTGAGTCAATGTGTAGATAACTTAGCTTCTTGAAGCGAGGTCTAGTTTGGTTATCTTTTGGTTTCGACGTGATTTGCGCAGTCTCGATAATCGTGGACTATATGAGGCTCTTAAAACGAAGCTTCCTGTGCTTCCAGTTTTCATTTTTGACCACAACATTCTTAACTCCCTTCCTCGAAACGATGCGAGAGTCGAATTTATTTTGGAGAGTTTGAAGCTG
>CAZDFM010000362.1:0-3769 GCA_964504465.1 uncultured Pseudobdellovibrionaceae bacterium
GTCCCGAATGGTGGAAAAAAACTGCATCGCTCATGCGCGCCAAAGACCAATTTATTTTTGGAATCGATGGACTCGAAGATACCTCGCATATTTATCGTCGAAACAACGACTGGAATTCAATTATGACCGGCATCAAGATTTTAAAAGCCGAGAGCCAATGCCGCGTGCGTTGGCAATGGATTCTATTTAAGTTTAACGAGCATCAGATTGCAGAAGCCGCACGGCTTTCAAAAGAACTTAAGCTTGATCGTTTTATGATCGTGGGTAGCTCCCGCCATCAAGAAACTGACCCTTGGAAACCAACACTGAGCCTCGAACAGGCTGAACAAGAATTTCTGAGGTCCTATGATTTATCCTAGGTGTAAAGCTGACATGAATCAGGTGTATGTGACGGCCGAAGGCTTCGTCACACCTTGCTGTTGGATCGGCAACGAACCGACCATGACTGATTATAAGAAGCTTCACGATGGCTATCTCACAGACCTTTCGGTTTCTAACAGAGATGTGGACGAAATTTTAACCGATCCTCGTTACCTAAAGATTGAAAATTCATGGAATTCGGAGCAACCCTTTTCAGCCTGTAAACATTTTTGCATGAAACCCCTGCCTGCAGTTCGCGAACATGCGCAAGGGACTAACTCTGCACGCACTCTCAATCTTCAACTTATCAATGCCCAAAAAAAGCAGCCGGAGCCTAAAAAGATGACTTATGTGAAAAATTCGCCAGTTATATTACCGATATACTGGAACACAAATCCAAAATTAAATAAGAGTTTCACCGACGGGCTCAAGCTTTTTTACGATCGCATTCAGTTTAAAGATATGCCCAATGAAAAGCATCTGTTTGGCGAAGATATAGATGCGATGTTGAAAGAAGCAGCCGACGCCTCAGATTACAACTGGGCCGTCGTATTCGGCTATGGCAATATTTTTGCGAGCCAACTTAAGATTGTTAAAGAGATAACCGGATTCATTCAGTCGCTCGACGAAGAAGTACTAGTCTGTGGTCATCTCATGGATAAAAAAGGATTCTACTGCGGCCTACATGAACAATGCTTTGTTGTGAATCTCGAAGTCTATCGGAGGCTAGGTCGTCCCGAATTTGGTCCGTATCAAAAAACTAAAAAACTTCTTCATAATTACGTCGCTGGTCCCTCTGTACATGGAGACTACACTCCTCAGTTCTTAAAACCTTCAGGCGGAAAAGCAGAGTACCAAACAAAAGTAAACGGCTGGAACTTCGTAGATGTTTCTATGGCCAATGGCTTAAAGATCTTTAATTTCCCCAATAGCCTGCGAGAGAGTAAAGTTTTTATCTATCCCGACGACGAACTCGAAAAGCTCAATAAAAATTTAGAGTTGCTGCACCAACTTGAAGACATGGAAAACTTCACGCAGCGAGCGGCTTTGGCACACTTAATTCAAAGAAAACTAGGTGTTTCGTCAGGGCCACACAAGGGTTCTTTTGGGTACAAAGAGCGGACGAACTGTTTGTTTGTTTTTAACACTCAGTTATTGCTCCCAGATCCATATTGGGTTGCTCGAGGCAAAGGCCCTATTGATCAATACACCGGGCCCTGCTCGGGGTTTCAAGATATAGCTCTATTGAAGACCTACGGTTTTGGACCGCAAACAGAGCTGATCTATTTTGATATAAATCCGCTCGCAATGGAGATGAAAGAATTTATCTTTGAAGTTTTTGATGGAAGAGTCGAAAGCTTCGAATCTTTAGCTGCGGAAATTCGCCAAAAGTATCCGACAGAAGAAGTTTATACCGGAAACTTTTTCGCCAAAATAAGAGCCTTATTAAAAGTTTTTAACGATGATGAGCGAGAGTTTACTGAAACTTGGGATAAATTTCGCCAGCTCAAAAGAAGTTATGTAAAAGCAAACTTGCTCGTGCATGCAGAGAAAGTTTTTGAAGTTTTAGATCCGTCTAAAACGATAATCTTCAACATTACCGATATTTACTTAGGACAGAATGAGCTTCTTTATGGATACGAGGGTATTTCTGAGAAGTTTAAATCTCTGCATGAAAAAGCCTCAAATTTTCCAAAGCTCATGCTTACGGGGACGAGCGTGAACCAAACGATCTTTCTTGAATTCGCAAACAAGCTCGATTTGACCAAAATCTAATATTCGGGCTTTTTTATTAAATGAATGATCATATGAAATCGTGACTCAGTACTATTGTTTATCACTGAGTGCGCCCCACTCACATTCACTTGCAACGCACGCCCAGGCTTAAACGGAAGAATGACTGGCAGACTGCCAATGTTAACCGCTTTCGAATGCCAAATATAGAAATAGCATTGTTCGGGGTTATTGATGCAGACATTGATCGCTCCGGGGCCGCGACGTTGGTAATTGAGATTAGGGGTATCATTGTGCGGAAGAATAAATCCTCCGGGTTCTAACAGCATTATCCTTACGCGTCCAAATTTGTATTGCTCTAATTTATAGCCGTGATCTTTAAGGTTTAAGACATCTTCTTGAAAAAACCGATCCCGAAAAAACGTAGTCATTTGTGGACAGAACTTTTCAGCTTCTGGCGTAAACTGATACGGTGCCAGATTATCGGCGTAACCGTATTTTTCGGCACCCGAAGTTTTGTCGAATCCCAATCCATGAATACAAAAACTCTTCCAGCCGCTATAAGACTCACTTGCACGATGTGCGGCAAATAGATTTTCGCGTTCAATATTTTTGCACTCGGATAACCAGACCTCTGGATCAAAAACCGCGTCTTGCAAAAGCTTAAAAGCTGGCTTGTTTTTGGCTACTCCGGCGAACTCTTGCGTAAATCGCTTTTCGTAAAGTTGGGCCTCTGAATACTCGCGTGTTTTAATGATGTTCCCTGAAGTTGCCGGAAGATTAATTGTAGTAGACGACTCCGTAATCGCAGTTACTCTTGGGTTTAAAAATAAGAAGCGATTCGAAATAGCAAAAGCCGATTCGTTATTCATCAGCTGCTCAACATAATGGTCGTAGCAGCTGTCTTCAGGGTTAATTCCATAGAATCCACGAAAGGGCGTTTCTCCCGAAAGATAAACAGGAGCACCCGTCGCTTTCAGCTCTTTTAAAAGAGAGAATGTCTGTTGCAATCGAAAATCTCGGGCATATTTTGCAATTGAGGCGCCAAATTCTTGGATGTTGCTTAAGTGAAGACATACCAATGTGTTTTGAGTGATCTGAGGTTTGAGAAACTCAACTAATTTATGTGGGTCGGAAAGAACATTTAGTTCTAACAACCGCACTTTCCCTGCCGCGAGCAGTTTGAGCATGTGTGGAGTTTTAAAATAACTATTAAAATCAAACTTTACGCTAAATTCGGTCTCTTCAACTTGCGCGAGTTCTTGATTT
Source organism: uncultured Pseudobdellovibrionaceae bacterium (assembly GCA_964504465.1). Classification (GTDB taxonomy): domain Bacteria; phylum Bdellovibrionota; class Bdellovibrionia; order Bdellovibrionales; family UBA1609; genus CAZDFM01. Next base: position 3,364 of record CAZDFM010000362.1, read on the forward strand.
AAATCTTTTCCAGCAAGTATTGCTTCATGAATCTTACGTCTGATTTCCAGTGTCCGGCTGTTGACATCAAAAAGCACTACTTCAATATTTTCAGATTTTAACCCCGGGTAGTTCTTTATCGCAGACTCGATGATTTTTTCTGCGTTATTCCCCGCGCAGGGCAAACATACCAAAAGCTTTTCAACATCTTCCCAAACCCGCAGAGGAATGCTGTTCAGGTTAGGAGCTTTTTCAGTGTTCACCAGAAAAACCGTCTCGATCCCAGTTGGATCGGGTATCGCCGCCTCAAGCAGAAACCGTTCTTCAGTGGTAAACTTGTGAAGCTGGTTTGTAATTATTGAGTTCGCTACCGCTAATTTCTCGGGTGAGTCGGTATACAGAAATCTTTTAAAACTTCGAGAATTTC
>CAZDFM010000363.1:0-3745 GCA_964504465.1 uncultured Pseudobdellovibrionaceae bacterium
CAGAGTTCACCCAAAGCTTCTTCAGGAGTTGTAAAAGTCATTTTGCCGACGGATTCACCTAGAGCAATACCATCAAGACCTTCAGCCTTGAGTACAGTTTTAAGCTGCTCTTCAGTTAGGGATGAACTTTTACGTATTAAGGTCTCGAAACTCGCTTGGGCCATGACATAAGTGTAGGGCAGCTCTTTTAAAACCACAAGTAAGAAGCAAGATTCGCCTACGTATGAACTAGACCCGAAGAGAACATAAAAAAAGGGAGTCCGAAGACTCCCTGATATTTCTTAACATTTGTGTAGGCGTACTAGAAGGTTTCGACTGCAGGTTCTTCATCAGAACGTTCAGGAGTTTCTTCCCGGAGAGCTTTGCGCGGAAACGAATCTACGATTTCGCCATGGACGTCACGGCCTCTCATGTTCTTTTGGATAAAATCAATACGTTCATTTAGCTTTTCGCTGACAACAGCAGAGCTTTCTTCTTGGCTTCTAATAATCTTAGGAGTCAAAAATACCACCAAATTACGCTTAATTTTTTGCATGTTTTTAGACTTGAAGAGCCAGCCGATAATCGGGATGTCGCCTAAGATCGGAACCTTCGCCATGTCTTCGTTTTCTTCATCCGACATCAAGCCCCCGAGGACTGCTGTGTCTCCGCTGTTCACGACGATCTGAGTTTTAATTTTACGAGTGGTTGTTGCAACCGCGTTATTTTGAAGAGCCGCAGCTTTTACCGCTGTGTTCGATAGCTGACTCACGTTCTGATCAATCTTCAGCTGAACGCTATCTGTATCCGGGCTAATGTACGGAGTAAGTACCAATTTGATCGTAGCATCCTTAAACTGAACCGAATTGGTTGTGGTTCCATTCGCAGCAGCCGAAGTGTTGTTGGCTACCGGAATGTTTTCACCCACTTCGATCTCGGATTCTTCATTATCAAGCGCCATGATCTGTGGAGTAGAAAGGATATTGGCGTTGACGTTGGATTTTAAAAACCGCACTAGGCCTGTCAGACTTGTCACAGTCACGGGTGTTGTACCCGCACCCAGATTGATTTCGACTTTTTCGCCGCTACCAAAACCTAAGATCGCTCCGCTGTCATTGGCAGGATTCACTAGGCCATCTAAACCTTGTGTTCCTCTAAAGCCCATACGGCCGATACCATTAGTGTCCGGAGCAAACTTGTAAAAATCCACACCCCAGCTCGTAGTGTCCGAAGTATTCATTTCCATAATGATGACTTTTACGAACACCTGATCGCGCGCAATGTCGATTTTAGAGAGCAACGATTTAACGGTTTCATAATCCTGACGGTTAGCTGTGATAATTAGGCTATTTGTATTTTTATCGGCTACGACTTTAACGTCACCACCAAAAATGGCATTCGAAGCTTGAACTGCGCCTGTATTGGGATTCGTAACGGGAGGGCCTGCTCGGGGAGCCGAAGATTCTTCGAGCGCCTTTTTCGACTCTGTCGCAATTCCGTTGAGCGTATTCGCGATAGTTTCGGCCTCAGAATGTCTGACGTAGTAAACGAATACGCCGCCTTGGTCTTCGGGGCGAAGTCTAAAATCCAGCTTCGCGACTAGATTGCGGATTTTTGCAATTCCAGCTTTGTTACCCACGACAACGATCGAATTGGTTCGATCGTCAGAAATAACCAAAGAGTAACTCTCTGAACTAGATGAGCTTGCGTCGGCATCTGGGGTGGTTCTTCTAAATCGAGGAACCCCAGGAGTCATTCGGCTAGAAGCCTCCCCCTTGTTGATGATCTGGTTGACGAGGTCAGCAATATTTTTAGCGCTGGCGTATTTAATGTTGATCACTTCAAGTTGTTCTTCAAAACCCGGAACATCGATTTCTTTGATGATCTTCATCACACGCTCAATGTTTGAACCGTAATCTGAGATAATAATTGAGTTAGTTTGAGGGTAGGGAACCATTTCCCCATCTTTAGAAGGAAGAATTCGAAGGTTTTTATTCACTTCATCTGCTGAAATATATTGCAGCTTAATAATCCGAGTGATCATTTGATCTGTATTGGGGAAGTATTCGCCCGAATAAGTCTCAATCGCATCTCGCTGCGCATTTCGAGCGGTTTTGATCTTTAAGAACGATCCTGAAGGAACAACTGTCATACTATTAATAGCAAGTGCTGATAAAAATGCTTTGTAAGCTTCAGCCACACTGATACGAGACGGAGCGATGATTGTGATCTTTCCACGTACTTGTGGGTCTACAATAAAGTTTTTGCCCGTCAGTTCACTAATAGCTTTAATCACGTCAGCGATATCAGCATTCGGATAATCAAAGCTCTCGATCATATCCGGAAAATTTTCGTCCGTAATATCTTCGGGATTCGCATCAGCAAATTTCATTTTAGTTTTGGGACTGATCAAGTTGCCAGATTCATCCCGATTGCCTACGGGCGCGGCAGTTTCTCCTTGAGGAGCCGGCTCTGAGCCCGGCGGTCGGGGAGGCATAAAGTTTTGAGCCAGAGCTGCATTCCCCACTGTGAGGGAAATTAGCAGAGTAAGTATTCTTGAGTTGGCTTTCATGTCCACCTTCCTTGTGGAGATCCACATTCCTTGTGTTCTCTATGCTAGTCATCAAAAAGCGATTTTAGAACTAAGTCTTCGTCGCTTATTAAAATCTTTTAATCACTTTCACAATAAAGCCGCAATTAACTACCGGCTATTCCGTAATGTCGTAATTTAAGTCCTCTAAGCGACCATTGCGTTCAATTTGTAGGCTAATGCGGCCTTCTTTTTTGAGCGCATTGTAAAGTTCCATCGCTTTAGTAGGGCTGTTTACGGCTTCGCCATTTACGTTTTTAATAACGTCCATAGGTTTAAAACCCAACATTTCATAAACGCTTCCAGGTTGGATCGAAACAAACCTATAGCCTTCAACAGCACCAGTTCCTGAAATATTCGGAACCACACGCGCTTGATTAAGAAGGCTTGAAAGGTCCTGTGTCGCAGCATTGATTTTCGCTCGGCTGACAGCAAAGTCGAATTCGCCACGTTTTACGATGTCACCCTTTGAAACTCCGGGAGTGGCAGCCGTTTTCATTCCGAAGTTAATTTTCGCATCCTCTGGTATCTCAATATATTCTAAACGTTGGTTGCGGATATTTCGGAAGGTCACTTTGCGGCGTTCGATCTTTGTGACGCGCGCCATCCCTTCGATCTCTTCGTCCAATGAAAACGGTTGAGTTTCATTTTTGTTTTTCAAAGTGATCGTCGCGACCGACTTTCTTTGGTCTAAATGCACGATCGTGCCTTCAAGATTTAAAGGAAGTTGTGAAAGAACAGGGGCAGCTTCTTCGCCTTGTGTTCCGCCTTCACCTTCATTTTGCAATGCGGGAGGAATCACTCCATCAGGATTGAAGATGTTTCTTTCACGAATTGCACCTAAGTCCGCGAGATTTGTAGAACGTTCTGCATTCCGTTTTACAGGCCGTGCGGGCGGCGCTTGTGTCGGAAGCATGTCGTCACGATAAGATAAAATCGCAAGATCAGCGATCATGTAGCCGAGTAAAACACAGAAGATATATACGTAGGCGCCTTCAAGTGGAGGCTTTCCCGCTTTCTTCAGTGGTGATAAAATCTTGGTGCTGCGATTGAATATACTCATGTCTTGAAAAAAGTTTAACAAAAGCGGCGCGTAACAGGCACTAAAAAGTGATGAATATGACTGCAGTTTTTGATTACTGTTCAAAGTAGTTGGAAAAGTTACTAAAGCATCCT
>CAZDFM010000364.1:0-3745 GCA_964504465.1 uncultured Pseudobdellovibrionaceae bacterium
AAAGGTCTTTTTGGTCGCACTTATAAAGGTGACGAATCAATTTGACTCGCGCTTCTGGGTGAAGGCTTACACTCAAGGCTTTGAGTGCAAGATCAGGATCGGTTTCAAGAACGTACTCGCCAATTCTAAAGAGGAGTTCGTCTTTTAAGAGTTGCGTTGTACTACGGAGCTCGTTGAAGTTTGTGGCAAGATCAACCAGAGTCGAAAAATCTTGTAGATCACTTGTATAAAAAATCTCTAGTTCGCGTGCAAAGAAGTATTCTGCTTTGGCATGTTCAAGTTCTGTGAACCGGGGTTTGAATTTATCAGTTTTAATAGTGCCGCTTTGCCGAATCCCAAGATCTCTTAAGGTATAAAGATTTAAACTCTTTTGAATTCGGCCGAAGTACAGAAATAACAAGTACTGCATTTCTTCGGCGCGTCGTTGAACGACAAGGTCAGTACGTTCTTCAAGTTTTTCAACATCCAGGTTTTCGAGATAAGTGAGGCTCAGCTCTATTAAGTCATTTTTTGAAAGTGAAGGACGTGGATTTAAATCATGCTGTTTGAGCCAGTGGAGTAACTTGGGTTTGGTTAAGTGATTTAAGAGTTCCACTTTGTCTTGCGTTTGAAGAGCGCTAATAAAACCGCGCGTTTTTAATTCTTCAAGCGCGGGGAGCGGAGCCTCGATCTCGGAGTACTTTTTAAAAACCTCTTGTTCGAAAATTGCACCTTTGCGGTTGACCATTCGAACGTAAACGCACTGAGCTTCTTCAGAAAGTGCACGAAACTCTTTAATAAACTCAATATGAGGCTCTTCCATGACCGCAAGGTAGTTCTCTTCTAAGTAGTCTAAGAACTCAAAGAAATGCGAAAGATAATATTTTGGAGGAAGAACCGGAAAAGCCACGCCCGATAGGTATACGCCAGTCTGTCAAGAATGTGAAGGTCCAGTCCAAAGCTTTACTGCACTCTTTAAGGGTCACCGCGTAAGCGGAGGGTGGATCTTAACTTATTATTCACACAGGATATGAGGAGGCAATTGGTGCAGTGACCTAGGTCTGAATTCACCCTTTTATGTCGATAATATTTAATCCCGGCTTTAATATTATTTGAGTCACCATTCTGCAGTATTTATTGATAGTTAGGGATCCAAATTGCTCATTCAGTTGCTCGTTATCGAAGAAGATCAAAAGCTTTCCTCAAAACTTTCAGAAGCGCTTAAAAATGATTTCGCCGTCACCTGTGTTTCTGCAAGTAGTAAAGCGCTTTTGCTGCTGGAGCAAAAAAATTTCGGAATGGTTTTGTTGAACACTGAATTAAAAGATTCAGATGCTTATTCGTTATGTGAGCAGATCAAGATTAAAACAGTTGGCGTATCAACACCCATCTTGTTTTTAACGGGACCTCCAGCGCTTAAGTCGCTTCAGAAAGCTTTTGAAGCGGGGGCAGACGATTATATTTCGTTCCCATACAAACACGACGAACTCCTCATCCGATTAAAAATTCGCTCAAGGTCAAAACGGAACAGCTTTGGTGCAATTCATTTATCTTGGGAGCTCCAAAAGGCATTTCTAGAAATTAAAGGCGAAAAAGTTGACCCGGGCCTCACGCCCCTCGAATTTCGCCTCTTGGCTTCGATCGCCCGAGCACCCACTAAACTTGTCACGCGTGAATACTTGCATCGTACAGTTTGGGGCAAAGGAGTATACGTTGCTTCAAAAAGTATCGATAAAAATATCTGTACGCTTCGTAAAAAGCTCGGACCCTTTGGCAGCTATGTACAAACTGTTCCCGGCCGCGGCTTCTTTTTTAAATACGCTGAGAAATCTGACCGCTAGGCACGAGATCAGACCGCTAGGCTCAAGGTCAGACCGCTAGGCACAAATCAAACCGCGAAGCTTTTTAGGCTTCGCGGTCGGATCCAACTCTATTTACCTACTCTAAAACTGCTATTAATTAAACGTCGTCAAATCTTGGGTCGTTCTGTAATGGAACTGAACTACTAGATTGGCCGGCAACTTTTTTAAATTCTGGTGCGTGTGTCGCGCCTGCAGGGGCGGGTTTTGCGCTTGGAGTCTTTAAATGTACAAGTTTTCCAGCGGGTTGAGCTTTAACTGCGCGGGGAGAGCGAGCTTCAGTCGTGGCATGCGAGCGGGATGCTTCGCTGTTGCCGCCTTTGATCGTTGCGATAAGAACTTGTACCACACCTTTTAAAGAATCAGCTTGAGCTGATAACTCTTCAGCAGAACTTGCAGCTTCTTCTGAGGTAGCCGCGTTCTCTTGTGTCACCTGATCTAACTGTGCCATTGCTTTTGTTATCTCTTGTACCCCTTGAGATTGTTCAAGGCAGGCATTTGAGATGTCACTAACCATAGATGAAACGTTTGTCACGTTGCCCACGATCTCTTCGAGAACTTCGCCGCACTGTTGAGCTACTGAAGTACCGGCCTGAACTTTTTCTTTTCCTTGCGTTACAAGCTTTTCGACTTTGCTTTGAGTGTCTTTAACGATGCCTTCAACTTTTTGGATACTGCCTTCAAGCATTCCAGAAATTTCTTTGGCCGCGTTTCCGCTCATTTGAGCGAGGTTACCGACTTCTTCTGCTACAACTGCGAAGCCTTTACCATGTTCGCCAGCGCGAGCCGCTTCAACCGAAGCATTAAAAGATAAGAGCTTAGTTTGAAACACGATGTCGTTGATGACTTTGGTTTTTTCGCCAATTTCAGAAATCACTTTTACGATGTCGGCAATTTGATTATTGCTTTCGTTAATCTGATTCATAATATCGTTGTTGCTGGCGTCAATCGCACCGATAGCGTCGATCATTTCACGCACAACCTGTTTACCACGAGTGGCACTTGTTTGGCTTCCTAAAGACACTTCTGAAGACTTCGCTGCGTTGTCAGAGTTTCTTTGAACCATTGAACTCATTTCTTCAATCGAGGCTGCTGTTTCCTCAAGCGAAGCCGCCTGCTCTGTAGTAGCTTGTGACAATTGTTCTGAAGCTGCTGCGATTTGTTGAGCCGCAGAGGTCACTTGCGTCGAATTTTCATCGAGATTAGAGATCACTTGGTCGATGGATTTTGAAAGTGCCTTAAGAATAAAGAAAGCTAAAACACAACCTAATAGGATTGCGCCTGTGCTAAAACCGAGCATTAGGTTTCTTGCGTCTGCATAGAGTACATCTGCAGCGGCAGTCTCATCCACCAGAATTTTTGTGTTGCCTGCGACTAGTGCGTCTAGTGATTCTTCAGCTTTTAAACGGGCCTCGCGCGCAGCGCCACGGCTCATAGTAAAAGCTTCGTCATTTTTTCCGCTCAATGAGAGAGCTTGCACTTGACCGCTGACTACGAAGAATTTCTCTACGTCAGTCTTAAAAGTAGCAACAGTAGGTTTTACTTCTGGTCTAGCAAGTTCATACAGTTCGTCGGCCTGTTTACGTACTTCTGCATCAAGATCTTTTATTGTCTGTTCGTATTTTTTCATACCTTCTGTTGTAGGCTCTAAGATAAAGTTCTTTTCCTGAAGAGAAATATCGGTAAGTGCCTCTTGCATTTCTAAACTAAGCAGCAAACGCTTAGAAACTGGACCGGCGATATTCTCCAAAGAGACATTAATAGCGTTCATCTTATTGAGCCCTAAAGCTGAGACCGCAATACATGCCACGATGAAAATACTTAATACGAAGATAAACTTTGTGTTCAAACTCCAATTTTTCACTTTATTCTCCTAAAACGTTTTGAAACGACCAAGGTACCAATGC
>CAZDFM010000365.1:0-3743 GCA_964504465.1 uncultured Pseudobdellovibrionaceae bacterium
AAACGAAATGAAATGAGACAACAATTCACTTTTTTTTGATCCGCATTGAGGCACAGGTCCAGTTCGGGGAATAGCCATTGCACTATCAAACCGCGAAAATACACCCCCGCATGGAATGCGAATTCAGAGCTAAAGAGAGCAGAGATGGCGTCTCGCACCCTCATTCTAAGCTGCCTACTTACGGCACTGCTGTGCCCGGGGTGGGCCTTTGCCTCTAAGCCTTGCTCCACCCTGATGACGTCACCGAAGTCTGTAGCTTCAAAGGTTCACACTCAATCTTTTATTGGATATCTTGCAGAGCTACTTGAACAAAAAATCTTAGACGCTGAAGATTTACAGCACCTCGCCGATTCCATTCGCCAATCAGGAAAAATTTTAAACCCCTTAGAGCTTAAAGAGTCGACACCTTCATCCACTACGTTAATTCACCGAGATGGATTACAAAATCTCATTGCGACCGGCGGCCTTAACGTTTCGGTTATCGGTGAATGGCTTAAAACAACCTTATCTCGTAAAGAGAATGAACAACGTGACAAAGAAGCTGTCGGAACGGATACAATATTTGCTGCTCATAAAATGCGATTTCATAAATTGCCTTTTGAATTCGAGATTTCAAAAAACAAAACTTATCAAATAGAACTCATGGAGACAGTGGTAACTCAACACCATTGGAACCAAATCATGGAATTGACTGGAAACCCAAAAGAAGTAAATCACCCACTGGGTTCGATCACGATATTCTCGGCTCTTGATTTCGCCAATCGGCTTTCAATCGCCCACGGCTTAAAACCAGCTTACGATTTAACGGAACTTGAGCTTGAGGGTGACGCAAGCAAAAGAGATTTAAGCCCAAAAAGTTTCCGCTACAGCTCTTCTCCCGACCTGGTGTCGCGATTTTTCGAAAAAATAAAATACCCCAATGAACTATCTAAAATGGAGGGTTACAGACTTCCCTCGCAACTAGAACTTTTCCTTCTCCGTAAGAAAATAGGAGAAAATCATCCATGGATAAAAAAAGATTCAGGAAGGGACCAAGTTCTAAGTTCGACTTGGTTAAAAGAAAACTCAGATGATGTTTTACATCCCGTCGCGGAGTTAGAACCCATCATTCTTGGGGGTCAGCGCTTTTACGATCTTATTGGAAACATCTCTATTTTAACTTCGACTTACTCACCAGACTACTCGGGATCAAGCAAGCTTTATATTTTTGGGCCGAATGTTCTCACTACGGTAAACAAGGTTCCCGTGATCATGTGGGACCAAACGCAATTCACGAAAATTAGCTTATCTAGATGGCCTAAGGTAGGAATACGTCTCGTAAGAACCGTTCCCTCTAAGGAGTCGCAGGGGGGACAGCCATGACAGTCGGTAAAAGCGTTCTGTTTTGTGTCATGCTCTTGCTTTTCGCCTCAAGAGTATTTGCAACCAACGAACATAACAGCGGTGAATGTAAAGCGCTTGTGCCATCACAAAAGACAACTCAATTTATTTCTTCGACTGATTCTTTTTTAAGTTACCTCAGCGAACTCTTCGAACAAAAAATTATCACTCTCGAAGACCTATACAGAGTGCAAAAGGCACTTGTTGAAAAAGGACAAGTGACAAACCCTTTAGATTCTAAGTCGTCTACCTCAGCTTCTTCGTCCGTGATGGTTCACCGAGAGGGACTTCAAGATTTTATTCAAAGCGGCTCGCTGGATGCCCGAAGCGTCAGCCTTTGGATTGAAGCGTTCCTTAAGACGGCCTCAACTGAAACAAAAGACAAAGAGTCAGTGCAAGAAGAGACACTTGTGGCGGCAAGACCTCTGAGTTTCGAAGTCCTCCCGTTCAGGCTATATTCAAACACTGCTAAAATTCACTACTCTCTTGAGATGAGCGACACCCACATTACCAAAGCTCAGTGGGCCGATATTATGGGAGGGTCTAAAGTCACCGAACCAAATCTCCCGATGGTTAATATCAGTTTTTTCTCAGCGCTTGAATTTGCAAACCGCTTATCCCTACGAAAAAAATTGAGACCCGTGTATGATCTCACCCAACTTGATTTAGAGGGAAGTGCACTTGAAGGAACTCTAGCACTTAGAAGTGGTCGAGTTGCTCACAAAGACCAGAGCTTTCTTAATTTCATAGAACATTTTAAAAAGGAAAATATAAAGACAGAAGGTTTCCGCATCGCTTCCCCTCTTGAAATTGAATTTCTTCAGAGCAACTTAAGACGCATTTGGGGCTTGTACCAAACGTCAGCGGCCCTAGAAAAACTTATTAAAGACTCCGCCTGGGTTGCAGAAAATTCTACGAACCGCATTCAGCCAGTAGCATCGCTCAGTCCCACAAATATTGGTTCAACAGAATTGTATGACTTATTTGGTAATGTGAATTCTTATGTGACCGACATGTTTTTTAATGGCGGTTCAGCTTACGCTCGAGTGCATGGAGGAAGCTTCGAGGATTCACTTTTGTTTGTTATTCACAAACTTCGCACGAAGGACTCAATGAACTCTGTATCTGCGGATTTGGGCTCTCCCAAAACAGGATTCCGCTTAGTCCGAAGCCTTCCCGCCCTTGAAAACTCCAAAGCAAAAATACAGGAGTCGAAATGAAGAATTTCGCTTTGGCCTTAAACTTGACGGTCTTGGGCTTTTTGCTGGCAAGCTACGGAGCGACGTATGCTTCTGTAAACAGCGCATGGGCTTCGAAACCAACTGAAACGTCGAAATGTATAAAACTTTTGTCTTCAACAGTTGAAGTTAATGCCACCAGCATGACGGAATCATTCATAAGTTACTTAACAGAGCTTCTTGAGCAAAGAGTTCTCTCTATTGAGGACCTCACTCAACTTGAAGTCTCTTTAAATAAAAAAGCTGAGATCTTAAACCCGCTCGCAACCAAAGATGCGAATGTCTCTTCGGTTAGATTAATTCACAAAGAAGGTCTGCAAGAGTATATCGAAAGCGGTTTGCTCGATGTTTCACTGATAAAGAATTGGACTTCTCAATTACTTAAAAAAACTGCACAAGAGACCTCGCAAAAAGACGAAGTTCAAAACCAAACAAATTCAGCTGCTCGAAAGATGAACTTTCAAACTTTACCTTTTAATATCGAACCCGCAAATGCAAAGCCCTATGGTCTGATGATTATGGACACCCATGTGACGCAAGCCCAGTGGTATGAAGTCATGGGCGATGCTAAAGCATTCAATTCTAATGGTGACATCACCAGTATTCAGGTAAACGCCAATGGTAAAGTGACCACCATCACTCCGAACTTTCCAATGGAGAATATAACTTTTTGGTCGGCTCTTGAGTTTGCCAACCGTTTGTCAATTCGCGACAATTTAGAACCTGCTTATGACTTAAAACAATTTAAATTTAAGAGATCTGCGGCCGACGGCACGCTTACGTTGGATGAAGATTATAGAACCGAAAATTTAGCTAAGCTTGGTGTATTTGCCATTGAGCTCGATAGCCCAAAAATTATCGCTAAAAAAGAAGGCTACCGGTTTCCTACAATTGAAGAGTTCACCAGTTTTACCTCGCGAATTAAACTTGGAATGAAACGACTTGGAATTGATCATGACGAGCTCCATTTAAGCGTTCCCGATTACGCTTGGATTTTTGAAAACTCAGACAATAGCTCGCACGAGGTGGCGACTCGAAAACCGATGGAGTTTGGCTCTGCTAAAATTTATGACCTCTATGGTAACGTGAGCATTTTTTCTTCGACCCTTGTCCCTTTAGGAGCTC
>CAZDFM010000366.1:0-3741 GCA_964504465.1 uncultured Pseudobdellovibrionaceae bacterium
GCGAAAAATGAAGTTTTTAAAAGTCATGGTAGAACCTATCAACTCGTAAAAGTGAGGCGCAATATGGAATACAATAACACTCTCAACAAGTCTTCAAACGAATTGGTTTCAAAATTAAAATCACTCGTTGCCACTGAACGAAAAATTACCGCCGATATCTTGTGTTACATCCGCGAAGTTGATCGACGCCGTCTCTATTTTGAATATTCGTGTACGAGCCTCTTTGATTTTTTAGTTCGTGAAATAGGTTACACCAAAGCTTCCGCACAAAGGCGAATCGATTCAGCGAGACTTTTAGGAGAGGTGCCTGACATTAAGAAGGATCTTGAATCAGGCTCGCTTAATTTGTCGCAAGTCTCTCTGGTGGCACAATATGTGAGACAGAAAATTAAAGAAACACCGAAGACACCTTGTCCGAGCAAACCTATTGATAAGGCAGAGCTTTTAGATCTCATAAAAGACAAAGGTTTTGAAGATTCACAAAAAATTTTAGCCGAGAAACTCGAAATTGAAGTTAAGACCTTTGAGAAAAAAGTGGTTCAACGTGATGAATCTGTTCGAGTGGAGTTTACACTGACCAAAGAGCAGCACGCAATTTTAGCGCGGGCTAAGGAATTAAGCGCACACATCAATCCAGGTGCTTCCACTGCTGAGATGCTTGTATTTTTAGCTCAAGAATTTATTAAACGTAAAGACCCGACTATTCCAAAAAGGTCTTATTCGAAATCCAATGGGAGTTCCGATTCGGAGCTCATTGCTAATAAAAACAGCACCTCAAGAAAACCGATTCCCGCCGAGGTAAAACGCTACGTTTTCAAAAGAGATCAAAGCTGTCAGTGGAAGGACGCTCATTCGGGGACCGTATGTAACTCGAGATTTCAGCTCGAAGTCGATCATATTCAACCGATTTGGGGTAATGGTGCAAATGACGTTAATAATCTTCAACTGCTCTGTCGGGCTCATAATCAGCAGCGGTATAGAATGCAGTCGGGTAGGGCCATCACGAACGACCGCAACGAGGTTCCACACTAATAAACGGACCAATTACACGGATTCTAAGAGGCCAATCAGCTCGCGCCTAATGCAGAAAATCCATCGCATCACGTTCGCCAACAGAGGAGACCTTTTCCATCTGATTGAAGGCCATTTGAATTTCGAGGGGGGCGTGCTCTTTGTCGATGAAAGAGAAGTAGCGCTTTAAATCTTGCATAGCTTCTTTGACAAAACCCATGCGTTGACGAAGTAAGGCGCGCTCACCAATGAGTTCAAGATTATTTGGTTCGATGACCAAACGAGTGTTTAAAGTGATCATCAAGCGGTTGAGGTCTTTGTTCTTTTTAAAAAGCAAAGACAGGTCTTCGACGTAACGTAAAAAAACTTTTTTGCCCGGAAGAATTTCGAGAGCTTCTTCTTTGAGCTTACCCTTAGCTTGATTCAGCATATTCAAAACTTGTTCAGGAGAAAGTTCCACTCCGCCGTTGGCTAAATCTAAAAAGCAGGAGCGACCGCCACGAACCCACTTCAGCACACCATGACGGTTAAGATGAATTAAGTGAATCGGAAGGTCTAACTGATTGGCTAAGTGAATAAAAACAAGGCAGGTGGGCAGAGGGGCGCCACATTTATTTTGCAGTGCGGGTTTAATCAAAAGATCTTCATCGCACCAACCCTGAGTCGGGAGGGGAGTTAGGCTAAACCCTTTTTCGTTAAAAAAGTACTCCACCAATTCGCGCACACGTTCGTCTTCGGTTTTGTCCTGACAACGAGCCATGAGTTCATAAGACATAAAATTAATATTGCGTAGACACTGGTCGTGGTTGTCGTCGGGTTGAAGGATCTGATTTAAGCTCACAGCAATTGGAGCTAACGAACTTGGATCCTCGATAAGGAGAAGTTCCAGATCCAAAACAAATCTTTCCCATGTGAGTTCAGAACTCAACTTTTGAACTTTGCGCATCTTCTTAGAGCTAAACAATATATGTAATGATTTCAACCTTAGTTAACGACGCAGGCCTGCAAAATTGGTAAGATTGACATCTCATGTCGAACCTCGTCAGAATAAATGCCTATGTCAGATTTCGAGAAGAAAGCGCTACAGCAGAGAATTAAAGACTTAGAAAACGAGGTCGCTGAGCGTGAGTCCGACTTGACTCGATTTCGGGACGAGCTCTCGGGTGCGAACCAAAGGCTCGAGTCACTCATTGATCGTCTTAACCAAGAATTAAAACTCGCCCAGACCTTACAAAAAGTTTTAGTTCCGACTGATTTGCCACATATACAGGGTTTTGAATTCAGCACTAAATTTGTTCCAAGTTATGTGAAGGGCGGCGATTACTTCGATATTTTCGAACACGAAGACCGCCTTCGCTTTGGTCTAGTGATGTCTAGTTGCTCAGGATATTCAACTTCTGCACTTCTTATGTCGGTGCTTTTAAAATTTACAGGACAGATGGAAGCTAGACGTGGAGCAGAGCCGCACCTCGTACTCGAAAAGATTTTAAGTGAATTAGTCCCAGCACTTCCACCGCAATCTGAAGCGGATCTATTTTATGCCATGGTAGACCGTCGAAGTTTTGATTTGAGTTATTGTTTACTTGGTGAAGTGTTTGCTTTTCATATTCCTGCCGGAAAACAGGAGTTGATGTTGCTCGAATCAGCTGGAGAATCTGTGAGTGCAGGGTACGGAGTGAAGGCCCAATCTAAAACTCTTTCGCTGAACCCCCGCGACAAACTCGTTTTTTGCACACGAGGCGTTATTGAGGTCGTCAATATGAACGGTGAGGCCTTTGGATTTGAAAGACTGAGCCAATATCTCCTCGAAGGAAGTCGACTCGGTGTGCATGAACTTCGAAATTTAATACTTTATCAGGCACAAAAGTTTGGCAGCGGGCAAGAGCCCCCCCGTGATCAAACGGTGATGGTGTTAGAAGTCAAAGATCGAGTCATCAAACTCGCGAAAAAATAATCGCTGCGGGATATAAGTCTCGACCTAGACATTTTCATCATACATCCTTCTAGAAGTAGACTTTTTCATGTACACTAAGTCATCTTACGAGTCAGAAACAGATTCTTCGAAGAAAATCATTATTTAAGGAAGGACCATCCGTGGCAGCACCAGTTCAAACCTATGCGGGAGCAGTTGATAAAGGACTAGAAGGCGTCGTCGCCTGCACAACAAAGATTTCTTTTATTGTTGGAGCCACACTTCTTTACCGCGGTTACGAGATCGAAGATTTGGCCGCGAATTCTAACTTTGAAGAAACCACTTTTTTACTTTGGAATGACCGCCTACCAAATGCACAAGAGCTCGAAAGCTTTTCGCAATCGATCAATGCCGCCATGGCCTTACCAGCTGATTTAGTAAAACAGCTCCAAGCGCTTCCGACAAAAGATGTACATCCGATGGCTTGGCTTAGAACAGCCACTTCGATGCTTGGTCTTTGGGATTCGAATGCACAAGATATCGAAGGCGAGCCGGCTAAAAAAGTAGCCCTTCGTTTGACGGCACAAATGGGAACATTGGTCGCCTTGTTTGAAAGAACACGCCAGGGCAAGTCTTACGTTGAACCTAAAAAAGGTAAATCAGTCGCTTGGAATTTCTTGTATATGTTGACGGGTGCAGAGCCCAAAGACAGTTACGTTAAAGTCATGGACACAGCTTTAGTTCTACACGCGGATCACGAATTGAACTGTTCAGCGTTTGCTTCAAGAGTTACAGCTTCATCGTTGAGTGACATTTAC
>CAZDFM010000367.1:0-3723 GCA_964504465.1 uncultured Pseudobdellovibrionaceae bacterium
TGAGTTTCATGCCTCCTAAGAGAGGCATGATTTAAGCCAGAGTTTATTTGTTTTTTGGGGCACAGGGTGAGGGGGCAGTTTTTAATTGTTGTTGAATTGTAGCCTGCCGAATCAAGCCTATTCGACCTGGTAAAATCTTAACTCAAACTGCCTACGCCTTGCTCATCCAAAACGAGAATCTCTCACCATCCACTCATGCCAAAGCAAGGGGCTGACGATTTTTAATTATACTTAAACTGCAGAAGGCAGGAATCGATGCGACTCGGAAGTTCAGTGAATCGTTTTGGGATGAGTCTTTGTTTAGTTCTTCTTTGCGCTAGCCCGTTGGCTATGTCTGAGGGAATTGCTAGTGGTGGAATGCTCGCACATCGGCCGCAAGAGCAAGCCAAGCGCGAACTCAACTTTGATCAAGAAATTAAGAAACAAGAAAAGAAAATTTCTCTGCGTTACCGTAAAGGTATGGCGCCAAAATATACTGAGGTAAAGTACTACAGATACTGTCGTCAGTTTAAGGCTCAACCCGCGGAATATGACTCTTGCAATAAAACTCTAGAAAAGAAGCGTTATGCTGCTTGGAAGCGTTATTGGAAAGCTGAACCACCTGCGGATAATCCTCAAGATGGACAGGTCGCTGCAGGCAAGCTTGAAGTGACACTGCTACCCAAAGCCCCTCGTGAACCCGCAATGAGTCCAGGGCCCCGCCTTGGCCCTTAAAACAGGTTTTTACGACCTGTTTTAAGTCGGTATGAGTTCACGTTTTGCGAGTCAAAACGAGACGATAATTGATTAATATTTAGCTTCAATTTCTTGCCATTAAACCCGAAAAGTTCTCGGGGGTGTTCTTAAATGTCTATGCTTAATCGATACAAAAAACCTGGGGGCTTTATTCAGCTTTTGAAACTCATTGAAACTTTTGGTCCGCAAAAGCGCGAAAAGTTTATGGCCTTAATTAAAGAAGAAGATCCCACTTGGGCCACAACTTTAAGTTCGAAACTCTTATCCCTTGAGCGTATATTTTCTTGGGACTCAGCCACTCTTTCTGAAATTATGGTGCGTTTGCCTGAGAAAAACCTAGCGGTTGCCATTCATGGTCTGTCGCCCGAGAACAAAGAAAAAGTTTTATCTATGCTTTCACATTCTGAAAAGAGACGGCTCGACAACAATCTTGGTGAAGTAAAACCCACTGATGGAGAGATTGCAGCCTCAATGGTGAAAGTTATTGAAGCCACTCGTGAGCTCATTGTAAGCGGGGCTCTAAGAGTTGAATCTTTTGATAAGCAGTTAATGGTTCCAGAAGATATCGAAGAAGCCATGGCATCAGGGACTCATTATTTTATGGCTGAAGAAAAAGAAGTAGGCCCCATGACAGCTACGGCTAAAGCTCCGCATGCTGAGCCAGCAGCTTCAAAGCCGGCCCCTTTAAGCGCCGACACAGAGACGCTTCGTCAAAAGGTCTTGCAACTTCAGGCTGAGAACAAAAATCTCAAGCACGAAATCAAAGTTGCAAAAGAGAAACTCGAGCAAATTCGCAAAATCGCTTAAGCGAAGCTCAAATTTACGAGTTGCGTTTTAGGGTGACCACGAGCGGCCAGTGGTCGCTTACGCCTTTTTGTTTTGGCGGTTCAAATTCGGCAGGATACCCGTCAAAGGTTTTCTGATCGGGTGCTTCGTTTATAACTTTAAAAGAAGAGCCATCCACTCGCCAGGCGTTTTCTTTTTTATCTAAGGTTTTAGAGAGCAAGATCATATCAAGAAACGACCAGCTTTTTTTAGGTGGATAGTAAGTGCTACCTTGGCAATTATGGCAATACGCTTGGTGCGCCACAATCCAGTGGGGTTTTACTTTCAGCTCGAGGATTGCAAGTTTGGCGTCTTCTTCGGATGGAATGTTAAAATCCCCAGCCGCCACAATAAACTCTTCTTTAGGATATTGTTTAATTCTTTCGTTTAAGGCCTCAAGGGTTTGAACACGTAAAGTTGCGGGATGAAAAGGTGCAGGTAGATGCACGCTAAATGCGATGAGCTTTCGGCCTCCGGGGAGTTTAAAATGCGCTTCTAAAATTCCACGCGTGTCCTCAAGGGTTTTGTCGTTGATGTCCTTGTAAGGGACAAAGTGAAGCTGCGGAGTTTCGATCTGCGGCAGGCGACTTAGCATCGCGACGTCAATTCCGCGAGCATCTTTGCCTTCAATCAAAATTACTTCCGTGTATCCGAGATCAGCTAAGTATTTGTCGTTCCACTCTTTGAGGACCTCTATATTTTCGACTTCTTGAAGAAATAAAATGTCAGGTCCGCGGCCACCGGCAACTTGTCGAAGGGTTTGAGACAACCTAAGCATCTTAGTGTGAAGAACTTCTTGGCTCCAGTCCCAATCATAACACTGGCTTCGCCAGTGCTTTTGTTTGATTTGTGCGCATTTCGCTTTATGCACTTTGGATTTCTTAAGTGTTAAGGGCAAAAAAGTTTCATCGTTTTTTTCGGGGTCATCTTTAAGATCAAACAGATTCTCGACGTTAAAAGTCATAAGAGTCACGGTTTCGCCTTCTTGCGGGACGAGCTCTTTACTTTTACAGTTAGAAATGAAAACAAAAGAGATTAGAACTAAAAATTGAGAGAAGAAGCGGAGCGAAGTTGTCATTTGACCTCCTAGCCCGATCTCATCAGGCTAGAGGTAGCTTGGTCAAGTTAGCTTTTAAGGTGTTGCGGTTTCTTCGGAGTCATCCGGTTTTTCTAAAAGAGTCGGAACATCATATGGCTTGGGTTCATAAGTTTCGATATAGTTGTGAACTCGGTCCTTATTGCGGTTCTGCATCAAAACTGGTGTGTATTCAACGGTAATCCCAGCGCCAGGTTCAGAGTTGAGTTCAACTCCTTCGTGAATAATCACCGCATTGTTTCGAACATCGTAAGTCCAACCTTTGACTGGGTCGTTGGGAATGATCTGCTTGTCGCCATAACGGACCGTGATCCATTCTATATTTTCGCGCGTTTTCTTTACTTTTCCTTCAGGTGTTTCTTCAAAGTAATCCTCTTCGGTCAGAATATATTCTGGGCGATAAGGCAGGTAGATTGTTTTAGCAAGAGCGGTTCGACGGATTTTTTCACCGATCACCGAAAGCATTTTACCGTAATCTTCTTCGCAAATATTAATCTGCGTCGCTCGAGTAAGCTCAAAAAGATGTTCAAGTTTTGTAGCTTTCCCAATGGGATCTTTAGAACAAGTCAGCGAAGTAAAGTTTGTTGGGTGGATCACGCCATAGACCGAGTAGTTTTTCTCAAGGCTTGTGCTCATGCTGGTTTTCTCTAAGAACGACGCTAATTGGCCTGCACTGTAATTAACCGTGCTGTCGTCTGCATCCGAAATAAAAATTATGACCAGATGGGCACCAGCTCGTCTAAATCCTCGATTGGGGCCATTGATCAAAGATTTATTTGAGAGTGCTTCAACCACTGGGCTAAACAGTTCCTCATCATTTGGTCCGCGACCTTCTTTTTCGCCTGTCAATGGGTCGAGAGGTGTCACGCAGTCGCTGTAAGACTCGTGACATTTTGGCTCAAGACTTAAGGTCGCACGCAAGATTTCGGTAAAACCTTCGGTGCGCGAAACATAATTTTTGCCTTTTAGCTTTTTGATCAGCTCGGGCTTTGAAGCTGGAGCCTTCAGTGGCTGAAGTTGTCCGTTGGGAAAAAAATTAATAAAACCGTCAGCAGAGACTGCGGGTA
>CAZDFM010000368.1:0-3720 GCA_964504465.1 uncultured Pseudobdellovibrionaceae bacterium
TTTCTTTGTTTATTAGGATTTTGCCATGGGTTGATATAATCCTTTTAACGAAAGGCGACCAAGAATGATTTTTTAATTAAAAAGGGTTCCTACCCCTTTCCGTATCGCCAGCGTATCTGACTGCATTGACATTGGACACACTCGGCATTTTCCACGTTGGCGAACCAGACTACCTTCTTGCAAGAGGAGCATTTAAAGACCTCAAGAGCCGCCTCGCAGGCGTTAATTAGTTTGGTCGCTTCCGAGCGAACAAGATCAAAGGTATGGGACCCCCTGTTGGCCCACGAAATTACTAGGCAATGTGCATTGTCTAAAGCTTTGATTGCATCATTATGGCTCTCATAGGCAGCACCACTTTTCATTTGGTAACACTTCTTCCCGTCGGCAATAAAGCGCTCCAGAAAATCGTGAGCCATTCGTTTGTCATTTTTTTCTGAACGTAGGTAAGGCAACCTAATCTGGAGACGTTCTGCAATGAGCGCTAACTCAATATCCATGATCTTTCGAGCATCGTTCCCAGCAGAGTCTGGACGTTCCTTGAGCTGAGCACGGGCGTCACCGAATGTTGTCGTCTTGTGGGACCACCGGATTCCTATTTTCGGCGCCTCATAAGGTAAGAGCGATTTGAATGTCCAGGTTTTATTGTCAAGTTGATGGCGCAATTCTGTATACCACTCACGGTCATGGGTAAAAATGACTACTTGCCGATTACCGAACTCCTTTTCCAGCAAATCTGCGATCATTCCCCGGTGATTTCGGTCCAAGCTGACAACCACATCGTCCAGAAACAGCGGCCGGTCCTTGTCGGCCTCCTGTTTCGCCATTGCCAGGAAAATGCAAAGACCGAGACCATTTCTATATCCCTCCGAAAGTGTAAGCCTGGGAGACTCCTGCTCCACATCGTAGAACTTCAATCCGATGTCGATTGCCTTATTAGCGTCCTCATGGCTGTAGAAGTGAATGTCCTTAATCGATTTTTCCGGGTATAGGATAGCCCACATCTGCCTTATATCTTCCGAAATTTCAGCCAGTAACGACGTGGCTCGCTGTCTGATCTTTTCACGAATGCTTTGTTCAAGGGATTGGATGAATGAGATGAGCGCGTTCACCCGCTCCACTACATCGGCTTGTGCAATAGAAGTAATCACGGCGTCACCCGCCTCAACTATGCTTTTGTCTACTGAAAGCTGCTGGGCTTCAGGCGGTGGGTCTTTGGTAGCGGAAGCTGCGGCACCAATAATTGGAATGAACATATCCCCAATGCTCTTGAGGTCAACCTCCCCACACGAGGTTCGAAGCTTAGACGTATCAATGCTAGTCAGATATTCAAAATTGCCTTTAAGAGAATCCTCCGCGCGCTCATCTCGCCAAGATTTAACATCCGGCTTTTTAAACGAAGTCTTCAATGATTGCACTGTATCGCAAAGAAGCGAAACAGCCGCCTTTTTGGTCTCAAAGTTTTCAATGATTTTTCCAAGGCGCTCCCGTTCTTCATTGACATGCTCCCTAAACATATGGACAGATATAATTCTTCCGCAGGCAGGACACTGCACTTCCTCTTGATTGACTAATCCATCCACAAAAGTGCCGGTTGACTCCAAAATCCTCAACCTCTCGTCAATAAATGGTTCGATTGCTTGGGTAAGTTTTGCGCTTGCACCGCGGACCGAACCGATATGCTCCTTGAGTTTTAGTGCGGCCACATCTTGAAGAACAACGTGCAGCCTATGTTCGGCTGAGGATGAGGAAATTCGGCCGTTAATGGCACTCTTCAACTCCTTGCAGCGAGAACCCAGTTCTTTGGGATAGGGTGGTTTTCCGCAATACTTCCGGTGAAGATCCTCGATCTTCGACCGAATTTGGCCATTGTTCTCCGTGCCGAAAATCTCTTTCCGTTTCTCTGCAATCTCCTTTAGTTTAAATTTGGTTTCCTTGAGTTTTGCCTGTTCCTCGACGGACTTGACAAGCTTTCTGAGGTTTTCGGCTGCTACTTCCAACTGACGCAATCCCAGCAATGGCAAAAGGGCAGAGTATTTGCCCCCTTTTGTGTCACAGATAAATTCTGCGACTTCGTCCTGCCGCAGGACAATTCGAGGATAGTCCCAGGTGTGCATCGAGACGGCTTCTGCACCTGTGATTATTGCATTACCGTCTTGGGCTATCTGAGCCCGGAGTTCCGTCTCGTCTTTAAACTTGATCAATATTTCCCCTTTTCGGTCCGAGGGCTTATGCGTATTTAATACGGCCTTTTCTTGTTTTTTGCCGCTATACTCGTGAGAAAGGTGCCTAATTTTGCCACCCTTTAAAAGATACTCAACAGCATCCACGAAAGACGACTTTCCGGATCCGTTCAACCCATAAACGACGGTAGACCTTTCATCAAGTTTTAACGAAACCTGATCAGCAGCACCGCGAAACCACGACATTTCAATAAACTTAATCCTCATTACTTCACTTCCACCTTTGGCGAAGTCGTAGCCATACCATCGAGAAGCGATTTCGCAACCTTTTTCAAGTCAACTTCGGTGAGCTGACCCTCGCTAAGTTTCCCATTCAGCAAATCTTTCAACTTAGCCACAACCACATCTGTCACCAAAGGATGAGCCTTGTGAATCTGTTCAATCAAACCTGATGGCAATAGTTCGTCTGTCGGCATTTCCATTGTTTTTTTTTTAAATCCATAAATGAGGGGAAAGTCTTTGTTTAGAGTGCTAATACATTCCCTTCATACAATCCACTCGCCACCCACGATATCCGGTGCCAAACCTTGGATTCATTAATAAATCAATGAAACGCAAAAAAGGTACTCGCCAAAATACTCATGCAGGATAGGGCCTCTATTGCATATTAACGCTCGGCATGAAAGGCAAAATGGCAATACTAACGCCACCTAAAGACCGTACTCTCACTGTCGAGGGTAGATTTCAGAAATCCTTCGAAGACCATCAAACTTTTGCTCATGAATGGCCAGCAGATTTGCTTGTACATACTGGAGCGCTTTCCACAATCCAAGGTGTCCAAATGACCAAACAAGAAGTCCAAAGCGCTCGTCTCCGGAATTAATGTCAACAAACGTCTTTGCTTCCTTGGTAGAAAGCTTCAGTCCAAGTTTTGCGAGGACATAGCAATAAGAAATTTCGTCTATCGATTTCAGCTCGCTAAGAAGATCTTGGTCAACTTCTCCAATCCTCAAGTAAAGGCGAGCTAGTTGCCAGCCTTCGGATAAGGCGGCGGAAAGCGCCGCGCGATACTGAATCAAATAAGAGACTGGGAATGTCTTAACGATTAGCCAAGCACAGTCTGGGTCGTGAAATCCCTGCCATGCATCTTGGACAAGGTTTTGCGGCACTGCAGGTTCGGTTGACAGGCTTTTGTATCCACGCTTTCGCACGCTGATATATTTAGATTGAAGGAAAACCCTCTGGATGGCCCGGCGATCGGTGGAGGGTAAATGCTGAGAAAACGTGCTTAGGCAATAGCCAATACTCTGTCGCCCTCGCGCATCCGCCCGCAAAAAACTGGCAAGGAGGCGTTGAAGCAACTTTTCATGACACCGAGAATACAACCCCTCGATGTCGTTGCACACCTTTCGGAGCAACCGATCACGAAGTCCAATCTGAGACTCTTGACTCTTTAGCAGCAAGTCACAGGCCTGCTGCGGTGTAAGGCAATTACAGTAGGCCGCTACCAGACCACATGAGTCTGGCAAGGTTTGGTCGG
>CAZDFM010000369.1:0-3719 GCA_964504465.1 uncultured Pseudobdellovibrionaceae bacterium
GTTCTTTCCAATCTCTGAGGGAGATTCAAAATTAGGAGTCCAAATCCAGTATCCCTCTAAAACAGCAAGCATCTGTGTGCTTTTCAAACAATCTAAGCTCTTGGCTTGATCGACGAGCTGCCCTTGCTCCACAACAAGTTCGTCGTTTTGGACACGTAAAACAAAACCGGATTGGTTTTTTAGATCTGGCCTGAAACAATTCAACATAGGTTTGAACTCTTGGGGAGCTTTCGCAGGTATTGCTTTGGACGTGTGCCCCACTAAGAGTTCTGAATGATGAGCTTGTTGAGTGGCTTTCGAAGCGACTGAGGCCTGGGCCAGTTCGTTTTTTGAAGCCTCAGCGCATGATGCGCAAAAAATAAGCACAAACAGAGGCGCAAAACTAAGAGCTGAAACTGATTTTTGAGACATTTATTTTCTCCTCTCTTCAGGCTAGACGCCGAGAGGAAAAAGTCAACTAGCAACCGGTCCCAGAAGCGCGAGGATCAGCCTGTTTGTTCACACAGCCGGTAGTCGAGGGACAATAGAGCCGAACATGGTAATGGTTCGCGTGACCAGCCCAATGACTTAAATGCCTAAGAGCTCTATATTCGGGTGAAGAAGGATCGGATGGAAGACCTTCTTTTTCTTTTACCCACTTACACATCTTGCTCTTAATCCCTTTATCCAAAAACACAATCATGACACGTTTTTCAGAAGTAGAATGAAGTGCTTTTAGAAAGCTCCAGTTTTTTTCGTAATCAAAGTTGCTCGCAAAATTACTTTGTAACGGGTTCCAAAACTGAGAGATATTTTGATTCTTATGGTAAATCCCTAAGTCAACATCTAGACCGTTTCGGTGACTGCTGTGCCCGAACTTGCGTCGATCACCACCGTCACCACCATATCTAAGAGAGATACTGCCAATTAAAAGCGGAAAACCTCTTTTAATTTCGTTCTCAGCGATACACGCCGCTTCAGTAATCATCTCAAGAAGTAGACCTGTACCCCAGATCTGCCCGCTCGCATTTCGGCGCTTATAGCCACAGCCTTTTTCATCAATCTTAATTCCGTTTTGAAGCGAGCCATTCGTATGGCTTCCCTTAGCTTGAATTCCCCAGCGCTTATCATCACCGATGTCGATTTTTAAATCTTCAGCACCTTGAATGCTAAATTGCGACTGCGACGGCAATGGGAGTTGCATCTCAGTTGTGTATTCAATTGGAATATCATCTTGGTGAACTTGTACGGTTTTCGAAGAAACCACAGGAGCCGGAGCAGGCTTTGGCTCTGGAGGTCTCTCAGACAAAGGGCGTGGAAAAGGAATCACTTTAGGAGGAGCAGGAGCTTCTTCTACAACTGCGGGAGCCACGGGTGTTGTTGCCGGTTTTGATTGGTTTGCAACGTACTCTTCAAGCTTTTTCTTAAGAGCTTCATCTTGAGGAATATTATGATTAAACATCTCAGGCGGCGCGGTCGCAGGTTTTGCGGGAGCAGATGTCTCAGGGGTTTTAGCCGCCGGACGATCGGGCCGTTTGCGAGGAAGTGGCGGCATCTGAGCGGCGGGCTTGTTTGCGTTCCCTTTATTTGCAATATACTCCTCGAGCTTTTTCTTAAGAGCTTCATCTTGAGGAATATTATGATTAAACATCTCAGGCGGCGCGGTCGCAGGTTTTGCGGGAGCAGATGTCTCAGGGGTTTTAGCCGCCGGACGATCGGGCCGTTTGCGAGGAAGTGGCGGCATCTGAGCAGCTTTTTTCTTAGCCTGCTCTTCAACGGCTCGTTTCAGGTTTGGATCAAGCGGATAAGTCTTTGGAGTCACGGGCGCTTGTGGGGTCGCGGGCTGTACCGTTGCCGCAGCACTTTCAGATTCTTCCTGCAGCGCTTCCTCTTCTTTGAGACCGTTTAAGAATTCTTCTGGAAGATCGACCATCCCATTTGCATCTGCTTTAGGCAGTGGAATACTTAAATTTTCAGAGATCGGAACCATAGCCGGTTCGGCTCCACTCACAAATTGTCTTCGCTCAGGTTTTCCGTTCACGTAGTAATAAAGATCCATCCAAACCTGATCACACATATAAGGCTTAATACAAAGGACCACGGCTTGAATGCGTCGTTCCTTCAGAATGGTTTCGTCCGTCGCAAGAAGTTGTCCTTCCCAGATCTGACTGAGTTTATTGAAGCTTCCTTTAAGTTCGACTTTTTCGCGAACCCCGTTGGCTTCGATATCAACTTTAAGACGCATTTCATCTCGTTCAAGATCGATCACTAAGTCCGCATCGTGCATTTGATAGGCGGTAGAGGGGAGGCTCGGTTTTTCACCCCGGCGAATTTGTCGCTCAATAATGATTTCAGGGATTTTAAAAGCTTCGAGTTTAAAAGACTTCTCACCTTTGGTGAAGATCTGGGCTTCAGCTTTGGCTTGCTCGGCCGCGACGGTGGGACTTGGTGCCGCAACAGGTTCGCTTGAATCAGGGGAGCTCTGAGCCGCGGGAGCATCGGGAGTCGTGTCTCCCCGATTGAGTTTTCCACGAGGACTTGAATCCTCTTTTGCGCAGGAAATAAGCAGAGCCATAAGCCCTAGGACTGTGAAAAACCGTACGCTTTTAAAATTTGGTGCCGTTGCCATAGTTTCCCTCAGCTCTACATAGAGCAATCAAAAAGCCAAATTTGTGAGGAGTTAACGCGACTTAAGCGTTCTTTTGTGTAGATCTATTAGACACTCATGCCCAAAAAACGGCCAAAAAAAACCCCCTCCGGTAAAGGAGAGGGTCAGCAAAAGTTCTAAAGCCACCTCGGTGCATCATGACTCCAGCGTCTCTACAACCCTTGCAGCATCAAGAAAGGAAGACCAAAAGGTAGCGGTGTATTACCAAGCCGCCCTTGAAAGCGTTAGAAACAAAAGTGAACAAATGCGCACAGGATAATTCGGAAAAGCTTTCAAAAGGCTATGAATCCTCTTCACTCCTGGGGCCTTAAGGTTGTGGCGCGCCCCTCTTGTGGGGCATCTTTGTGAACGCATTGGTTTTATACCTAGCTCGGGGGAGTGATGATGAATTTCAAAAGTTGGTCTGTCGTAGTTGCGCTTATTTTGGCGGCAACCTTGTCTCCGGTCACAACTGCAAAAACGCTTATCGAATCGTTGGCTAATTCTAAGCCCGAAACTTTTGTTGATGCGGCAAATGTTGAGCACAAACTCTATTTTTCAAACTCACATCCTGATCTTTTAAAGTTAATTGAAGAGAGTCTATCTGATATCGCCGAGACACAGTTAGGTCGAAGCCTTTTTCAATACGTCTTAGGCTGTGACTCTCAAGCCATTTCGAAACACTTCGGAATTTCGACTCAAAAAGGGATCGAGCTTTCATCAAATTGTTTTAGAAATTCAAGCGATCGCGAAAATCGAAGCAATTATATTTTAGAGAGCCAAGGCGCTGAGATTGAAACTAAGCTCTCACTTATTCCAGGCACGACACAACGGCAGTATGTTTTGGTTGTGAGCGATCAGCTCAACTGGTCAGTGGATAGCTGGACGGATCCGATTTCAAACAAAACTGTTTTTGTAATTGGAAAACAGCAGGCCAATCACTCTCAATTTAAAGAATTCTTTTATCAGATGATGGCGCACGAGATTGCCATTTACTTCGACACTAAGGCACAAGTTGGAACACAGGCATGGAGCCAAATCCCGACCTACCACAACCAACTTAAGTTCGCCTCGAAGAACCCAAAAAAATTGA
>CAZDFM010000370.1:0-3719 GCA_964504465.1 uncultured Pseudobdellovibrionaceae bacterium
AATTTGGGAAACTTTCAGTAACGAGGGTGTCCAACTCGTCGAGGAAAACCTTAAGTACAGCTCGTTCTGCATGCGAGAGAGCGGTAATCTGAGCAATCCGACGATCGTCATTGCTGTAAGCAACATATTTAAATTTCGTAACTGGGACACGGTAGGAGTCTCTAACTTCTTCAATGATCGAATAGCTCTTCGCAAAGTGTTTCGCTAAGTTATCATATATTCTGTGCGAGTATCGAATTCCAGCGCGTGCACGCCGTGACTTGTTCGCTGTAAAAATTAAAACGTCCTTGCCGAACGACTTTTTGAGCGGATTAAAGAATTGAGAAAAAATGAAGTTCAGGGTTGCTAGAAAGAGCCTCCGAGTGGCAACTTCCCCGCCGCGCGCAATTTCATGGCCCGACTCCTTTAAATACTTTGCGCGGATGTCACGGTATAGCGCTGAACGAATTATTGGGTAAAGGTGCAAGCCGCGAATTTCCTTATTCATCAATGTTGAATAATTAGCTTTCTCAAAATCAAGAATGAAAAAGGTGGCTTGCTTAAAGTTCATATTACGATTTAACCAAATTGGGGTGGGGGCGACGGTACTTGCCCCGAGTGTCTACAAGCAGTTTCGCATGAGTTAAAATCAAATCGTAATCGAATTTATCATGGTCTGTCGTTAAGACTATACAGTCGTAATTCTTTAATGTGTTCGCCGAAATGGCCTCTGACTTCAATTCAAATTTGTGTTCCCGCATTTTCGGGAAAACTGGAACATGCGGATCAGAATAACTAATGACTGCGCCGGCATCTCGAAGCTTTTCCATGATAAATACAGCAGGAGATTCTCGCATATCATCGACATTTTTCTTGTAGGCGATTCCGAGGATTAAAAATTTTGAGCCTTTAATTGTCTTGTTTTGTTCGTTGAGGGCGCTCGTGATTTTTTCGAAGACATAGGCTGGCATTGAAGAGTTCACCTCACCGGCAAGCTCGATGAATCTTGTGTGTAAGCCGTATTCTCTTGCTTTCCATGTGAGGTAAAACGGATCGATGGGGATACAGTGTCCTCCAAGCCCAGGGCCTGGTCGGTAAGGAACAAAACCGAAAGGCTTAGTGGCCGCAGCGTCAATGACCTCGTTGACGTCGATTCCCATTTTATCACACACGATTTTCATCTCGTTTACGAGACCTATGTTGACGGCGCGATGGATATTTTCGAGAAGTTTTGTCATCTCAGCGGCTTTCGTAGAGCTTACTGGAACGACTGTATCGACAATATGTTTGTAAAGCGCGATCCCAACCTCAAGGCATGCCGAAGATGAACCACCCACAACTTTAGGAGTCGTTTTCGTATTGAAATCCAGTCTGCCCGGATCTTCGCGCTCGGGGGAAAACACTAAGTAGAAATTTTCGCCTACCTTAAAATTTTTCGCTTCGATACGAGGCTTAAGTTCTTCTTCGGTCGTGCCGGGATATGTGGTGCTTTCTAGAGAAAGAACTTGGCTGGCGCGAATAAAAGGAAGAAGTGAATCCATCGTATCTAGAATGAAACTTAAGTCTGGTTCGCGATATTTTGTTAAGGGAGTAGGCACACAAAGTATGATGGCATCGACTTCTCTAATTCTTGAGAAGTCAGTGGTCGCGGTGAAGCCCGCATCAACAGCACCTGATATCTTTTCATCGGAAATGTGTTCGATATATGTTTTGCGTTCTTTTAGAGATTTAACTTTGGCATTGTCAATGTCAAACCCGACTACCTTAAAACCTTCTTCGCTGTAACGGAGTGCGAGCGGCAACCCTACATATCCTAAACCGACGATTCCAATCTTACTTGTTCTGGAATTCAGCGCTGCTACAACATCATTCATATAATCCTCTTAAGGGTCGTGTTTTAGAGTTTATCGTTCATATTTTTTCGGAACGTCATATATATATATCTAAGACGCTCTGTGCAAATATAAAATGCGAGATGCGGAGCCTCGGAAATCTTCTTTTACTTCAGCAAACCGACAGGCTGCGGTTCTCTTTTTCATGCTATGACACTGATTCCAGCGCGCTTCAAATTTTCGTAAATTTTGTTCATTTTGCCTTGTGCGCCAGCGTAAACTTCCGAAGTTGGGATATACTTACTTTCAAAACTTACTTGATCCTCTTTGAAAATAAGATGGAGCGTAAAGAGCGCTGAACTCGTGAAGCCAATAATTTTATGAGGGATTTCGTCTCCAAGAACAAGGTCGTATTCGATACAGACCGAGGATGGCCTTACTTCGAATCCTAATTTCTTTACCTTGGCAATCATGCTCTCCGTATCGTATCGATGCGGCACATAAACTAATCTACCTGACTTTTCCGACAGTTTAATCTCCTCGAGATACTTGAGATAGGCGGCTGTGGAGATTTCCCTTAAATACAAATGTTGCCCTAAGATATACGTTTTGTTTATAAGGCGGACGTTACGAGCTTTCTTTAATTTTAGTCTGTCGTAGGAGTACGGGATAACTGGAGTCATTCCATGGTGATCAATTTTAAAGATTGTATAGACTTTTGATACCACCATGGGCTTACAACTATAAAGAAAACGTTTGACCCTGCTTGGCCATCTCTCACTCGTAGAGAGATGCAAGGGAGCATCAGCCTTAACCTCCAAAGTGTGGCTGCCCTCATCGAAGAAGATGACGTCAGTGGCCTTAGAATAGTTGCCAATAATGGCAAAAAAATCCACTTGCATCATGGGAAACATGAAGACGTCATAAGTAAGCTTTTTTCCGAAAAAAAATGCTGCGATCTTCCAGTAGGGCACAAGTTTAGACGTAAGTTTTCGTGTTGTAGGGATCACTAAGGAGTTAAGGCCTTCCTTTTCGATGAGCATTTTGAGGTTTTCTGCTGCCACTGTGCCCTCTTGGAGCAGTATTACAAAAAGCGCGTCTTCGAGCTTAACGCGTTCTAAACTTAGAATTTCGATCGCATTGAGCACTTGCAAGGGGCTGTTGTAGATTCCCACTAAGGCCTTACGAGGAAACTGATGCATCAATGCGCTCCCATATTGCGGATCCAAAGAAGAAGAGTCCAAAAGGCGTTGATGATCTTTATACGTGATCGCCCCAGTCAGATCAAAGTAAAGTAGTGGTGGCTCGGGCGCGCATCATAACGAATTGCATCAAAATGTTCCTCTGTATTTCCCCGGAAAGTTAAAGTAATTTGTTTTCCTTGGAGGAAATCAAATGGCAAAAATAGTAGCCGAAATCGGCTGTAATCATATGGGTAACATGAAGATCGCTGAAGAAATGATTAAAACAGTCGGCGTATATTGCAAAGCTGACTACGCGAAATTTCAGAAGAGAAACAACAAAGATCTTCTGTCACCAACAGAATACAGTTCTCCTCATCCCAATCCGCGAAATGCATTTGGTGATACTTACGGCGCGCACAGAGAATTTCTTGAATTCAATCTTGATCAGCACAAACAACTGAAAGATTGGTGCCAATTTTACGGGACGAAATATGCGAGTTCAGCCTGGGAATTACAATCCGCAAAGGACCTTGCATCTCTTGGCATCGACTACATTAAAATTCCTTCAGCCTGCAATCTAAACTACGAAATGTTGGGTTGGCTCGCGGATAACTTTGAGGGCGACATTCACATTTCGCTTGGGATGACCGCTAAGCAAGAAGAAGAAGAAATTGTAGCTTTCCTCGAGGTAAAAAAGGCTGCCGCACGCACGGTGCTCTATACT
>CAZDFM010000371.1:0-3716 GCA_964504465.1 uncultured Pseudobdellovibrionaceae bacterium
AAAAAAAAAATCGAACACATTCGAAAAGGAGATGAGCTTCAATCAAACTTAGGAAGACGCACTCTAAAAGCACCTCCAGTGCCCCGAATAAAACACAAGCGCCAGACAAAACAACACAAACACAATACAACACCCGCGAACAAAAAATTAATCTCCGCTCAGCTTTTCACGAAAGCGTTAAGACGCTAGAAGAGCACTTAAGACTTAAGGGCGAAAATATCAGCTATGACGCGGCAGAAGTCTTCTTAACTTCACCCGAGAGCGAATCCCTAACAGATTAAGCTCTCTTGCTAGATAAAAAGTGTGAGCCCAAATGAGATTTCGCGGAGTAGATAGTAGTTATAAAATACGCCGAACATGATGGTTTTTGTGACTCCCATTTGGACGCCGCCAAAGTGTTCGTACTTAATTTTATCGTATTCAAGCATCTGGCTACCAAAATCGTATCGCGGTCTAAATGAATCTTCGCGCCGCCTTGAGGCCGTCAGAATAAAACGATGCACAAAAACACTTGCAGTTAAAAGCGAAACATTCGAAATCACTTCTTTGCCGTAATCCATACGCAACTCGGAGTAATCGACAGCCAAACTGTTTAAAAAGATCCCGACAGAAAAGCTCTGTGTATCATAGGGAATGTCCATATCTTCTGGGAGCCCGTACTTTTCTTTTTCAAGTACATACTTATCATTGTTGGCCGCATATCCTAGCGTTAACGGCCCTATAATCGCATTCACACCGCCTCCGCCAAATATTTCATTTGAGACACGGTTGTACTTTGCGATCACCCCAAGGTTGAGCCGAAACTGTTTGAGATCTTTCTTTTTGTTGTTGTAGACATTAAAACCGGTCGCGAAATTAATTTTTGGAGATTTATATTTATCTTCTTTCATCTTTCGCTCGAGATATTCTGGATCTGGTTCTAAACCTGGAGGCCCAAAAAATCCCTCTTCATCATTTGAAGGTGAGATCGCGGCACCTACTCTGCCCGTTCCGGTAATCAGCGCAAAATCGACGCCATCAAAGACAATCGCTTCAAGTCCAAAACCTTCATCCACAGGGACGCCTGCAGGGTTGATGTTAATTGATGAACTAGTTGAAGGCATAGCGGGAGAAGAACTTGTATTTGATCCTCCGCCAGTTCCCGGGTTAAGCCAGCAGCGATCTTTGGTCGGATCACATAGCTTTGCTGATACCTTGGGAGAAGATAAAAGTAGAAATAGAAGCGGTAGGATGAATACCAAAAAGATAAAGCGATGGGGTTTCACTTACCCTAATGCTATTACTTTGCGTCGGGTCCTTGAAGTGTTCTGCTAAAAGCCTCTTGGAATTTAGCTTTAAGTCGAGACCAAGTACTGAGAGAGTTCGAGGTTAAGGCTGCCATTCGCGGCGCCTCGACTTCAAGCATGGCTTCTTCGTCTAGTGCCACGACTTCCTCGACCTCGGGAGCCGGCTCTACTTGTTGCGGAATGATCAACTGATGACAAGGTTCGGCCGCATATGGATTTTCAAGCAAAGTTTTAATTAAAGGTCTAATCTTGTCAGGAAACTGGACATCTGCCAGGCGTGCTTCGATGTAGCTCGACTTTAAGACGCGATAAAAATGAACGCCTGATTGGGTAGTGCCTGATCGTGTAATCACGCCTGCAAGCCTTCCTGATTCGTCTAAAAGTGCGCCACCAGAAAAGCCTTTAACCTGATCCGTGCTAAGTACCAAAATTTCGTGAGCGGGTTCAAATGGAATGGCAGCTTCAGAGCGGCCATTTTCGTCGTAGATGGTTTCAGAAAGTAGTTCTTGGGCTTTTTCGGTCGTTGCCACTATTGCCGCAAGAGCCATAGCTTTTGATGAGGGATAATTTCTTACCGAAACTCCTGAGACAAAAACACTGTCACCTGAGATAACTTCAGAAAACTCGACACCTTTAACAAATTCGTCATGATAAAGGCGATCAAACTGGGCAAGATCAAATTCGGTACGATTGGTATTAAGAGTTAATCCAAAATCAGTTCCCGGAAGAAGTTTGCGCGAGTTCTCAACGCTCCCTTCAAATTTTGGACGTGGGCGGTAAAAGCCAACGCTCTGTGAATACTTAAGAACGCCGTCGATCAATTTTGGAATGCGCGCTAAAGGACCCGAGCCCACATGTGCAAGCGAGTTGTCCATCGACCAGTCCGTAATCTCAATGTATTTCCCGTAAACATCTCTATAGAAGCGTCCCATGTTTTGGCTATTCGTAAGAAGTATCTGCTCGCCTCTGGCATTTTCTGCCAATACAATTGCCGAACCTGAGCCAGACGCCTTGTTATACTGAACGACTTTTGAAATGGATTTCTCTAGCTCGCTTTCGGAGCCTACTTCTACTTGAGCATCCCGCGCCAAAACAAAAGGCGAAAAAGCGGACTGAACAAGTAAAGCTAGGCCTAAACCCGATCTTAAAACCTTAAAGAAAGTCATAGTCTTAGTCCTCATATGGCGGATGCCTGAAAGTTCTAAGCTCATAACTTCAAAACAAGTGCCAGCAGCCCTATAATATCAAGTGCTTACCAGCTTCAGCTTAAGGCTTAATTGAGGCCTCAGCTCGATTTTAAGAGACCTGAGGTCGCGCTAATTGCGCCATAAAAAAGCCCCATCAGATAAGGATGGGGCGCATTTACGTCGCTCTATTGTGAGTCCTTGTAGGCGTTAGGGTACTAGCCCTGACCTGCACGTCTAAGAACGAAGGGGTAAGAAACCTTTACGTCCACTCCGCCCTGAGGCAAAGGAAACTTCCAAGATTTAAGTCTCATCACGATACAGTCTTCGATAATTTTAGAGTTGATCGTAGTGCTGTCGATACCCGCTACTTTTACGGCGCCGTTCCCACCGATCGTAAAACCAACTGCAACCCGACCATTAAGACCAGGGTTACCCTGAAGACCTTGTTCGTAACAAAAACGAACCTGACCTTGGTTACGATCAATAACCGCTTTAATCATGTCACGCTCTAAACCTGTATCAATAGTCGCTTCGTGATCTAAAGGAATTGCGCTGTTACCTGCTGAGCCTACGAGACTTAGTTTTCCGTAGCCTGCTTGTCCGCCGCCTTTACCTTTAGTGCCGTAGCCTCCGCCGCCTTGAACGTTACCACCAGCTCCAAGAGCCGCGCCGACAACACCTTTTGCATAAAGAGAAGTTTGAATTCCACCGCTGCCTTCAGTGCCGCCCAAACCAGGACCGGCAGTTGTATTTGCAGCGCCTAAATCAAGACCACCTTTTTGTTTGCTGTTTGAAAGCGAACCAAGAGCCGACAAAGCGCCCATACGTTTAAGTGAAGTCGTCGTCTTTTTAGTTTGAACAGCTTCAACGGGTTGATCTTTAGACATGGTGGGAGCGATATCGACTCGCGCCTGCTTTGGTGGCATGGCTTTTACAATTTTAACCATTTCTTGCTTAAGCTCTTCTTCCATTTTTTCAGTGGGAGCATCAGGCATAGAAAACATGAGGCCCATGAGAGCCGCAGACATTAAAAGCGTAGAACCTAAAATCGTATACCAGCTGCGTTCGCTTTCGCGCTCAGCTTCTTTGTCTTTTTGTAAGTTGTCGATCTCGCTTACTAAACGAAGGTGACCAAAACTTCCGACGGCAAAAGCTTTGTTTTCCATTTGCGCTGGATTCAATTCACCCAAGGTTTCAAATGGAATCTTTTTTTGCTCAAGCGACGTTGTGTTTTCAACAACTT
>CAZDFM010000372.1:0-3703 GCA_964504465.1 uncultured Pseudobdellovibrionaceae bacterium
CCCAGCAGCGCAGGCTACCGTCTGTTTTCACCGCGCAGGTGTGGGGACCTTTGTCGCGAGCTTTTAGAAAAAGCACTCGAAGAGCCGCGAGATGATGTAGAACTCCTATTTGCCGAAGACTTTTTGGCCCGAAAGTTTGAAAAAAAGCGGCAGGGTTATTTGAGTGAAACAATCAAGAATTCACCCGAAATTGAACTCAGCGATTTTTACCTAAAGCGCCCCGAAGATGGCGTCTGCCACTTTTACCGAGAGCAGGGTTTTAGTGCTGAATTCACAGAAAATTATTTGTGGGTCAGCCTCTTTGGATGTTTTTTTTGGAAAGAGCTTTTTGAAAACGAAGACGTTGCGATACACAGCCCTTTTGAGCGCTCACCGTCTGATTTAGTTGGCCGAGATTTTTATATAAAAAACGAAAAAGGGATCGAAGAAAAACTTAGAATTTTAAAAGATCCTGACACGCTCGAAAAACTCATCCTAAAAACTATCACCGAAAACTACGGACGCCTCAATGATATCTTTCAGTGGCATCCGAATATGGCTCCACAATTGATCGAGTTTCTTAAGCACGCCACTCAATATGATCTGGCTCATATTTTAAAAACTATGTCTCAAAATTTTGAGTCGTACCACTCAGGCTATCCCGACCTAAAGCTTGAAAAAGATGGACATATTAAATTTATAGAAGTCAAAGCAGAAGGTGACAGTCTAAGAGCGAGTCAGCTCGCAAAAATGCGGCTGCTACGTGAAGCTGGTTTTGAAGTCGAGATCTTGCGTGTGCGCTGGAAGGCAGATCCAAACCAAAGCTATGTCGTAGTAGATGTCGAAACCACAGGTGGTTCTCAATCATTTCATCGAGTCACCGAAATTGGTGCGGTCAAAGTTCAAAATGGCAAGATCATCGACGAGTTTCAAACCTTAATAAACCCAGGTCGCTCGATTCCAGCCTTTATTACTCAGATAACTGGTATTTCCAATGAAATGGTAAAAGACGCTCCGCCCTTCTCCGCTATCGCCGACTCATTTCTTGAGTTTTTAGAAGGGTCGATCTTTGTCGCGCACAACGTAAAATTTGATTATGGCTTTATTCAGCGCGAATTCGCGCGGTGTGAGATTGATTTTGTCCGCCCCTGTATTTGTACCTGTTCGGGAATGCGAAAGGCCTACCCCGGAATCAGCTCCTATGGCTTGAAAAGCCTCACAGAGCACTTCGAAATTCCTCTTGAATCTCATCATCGGGCTATGTGTGACGCTCGCGCCGCGGCTGAGCTTTTGCTTCTCATGAAGAGTAAACAAATCGACTCCGCTCGCTCGTAAAAAAGCTCAAAATTCCCTTTGGAATAGCTATAAAATGTTGAAGGTCTAGGTGCAATCCGGCAAGCTGGAACTCCTACGCAGAAACTGTTACTTTGGACGCCAATATGATCATGGAAACTCATTTTGATCCTTTTGCCGTGTCGCTCTCCATAGCGGTCGCCATTTTTGCGTCTTATGTGGCCTTAAATCTCTCTCAAAACGTCGTTCAAACTCGCGGCAAATTCCAGCTGATTTGGTTAACGGCAGGTGCGGTCGCGATGGGTGTCGGCATTTGGAGCATGCACTTTATCGGCATGCTCGCCTTTGAAATGCCGGGCATGGCGATGGCCTACGATGTCTTTTTGATGGTGCTCTCAATTCTTGTGGCGATTGGAGCATCTGCACTTGCTTTGTTTATTGTAAGTCGTCGGTTAGTTCCCATGGGCTCTATCATTGCGGGCGGAATCGCGATGGCTGCCGCAATTTCGGGGATGCACTACATCGGCATGTACTCCATGCGCATGAGTGCCGACATCATTTGGAATCCCCTTTTAGTTGTGCTCTCGGTCCTGATTGCTCTTGCGGCTTCTTTTAGTGCACTTTATGTTTTTATTCGTTTTAGAAAAAAAGCTGGAGGCGCGTGGGAACTCCTGTTCGCTAGTATTATTTTAGGTTTTGCAATCGCAGGAATGCACTACACAGGAATGCTCGCAGCTACTTTTGTACACAGTCATTCTGACATAGTGCCGACCGATCTACTGGTTACTTCGGGCCTTACAGTCACAATTACGGCGACCACTCTTTTAATTCTGGGCTTAGCTCTTGCTGGCTCCGTCGGACAAAGGCTACTGGTACACAGAAGCCGAATGGCAACCGAGATTCTCGGAAAAAGCGAAGAACGGTTTCGAAGACTAGTTGAGGCCGTAAAAGACTATGCCATTATTATGTTAGATAATGACGGACGGATCACGACTTGGAACTCAGGGGCAGAGCGAATTACAGGTTTCACCGAAAAAGAAGTTTTAGGAAAACACATCTCGATTTTTTATACCCCTGCCGACCTTGAAGCACAAACTGCCGAGAGAGAGCTTTCAATAGCGGTCCAAACTGGACACTTTGAAGGGGGCGGCTGGCGCGTTAGAAAAGACGGCTCTACTTACCTTTCAAGTGTCGTGATAACGCCACTGTTTGACGATTATGGACAAGTTTCAGGATTTTCAAAAGTGACTCGCGACATTACCGAGTACAAAGCGGCAGAACTTCGAATGAAACAACTCAATGAAGAACTTGAGTTTCGGGTTGCCGTAAGAACCAAAGAGCTTGAAGAGCGTGAAGTCCAAATTCGCACAATTACAAATGCAGTCCCAGTTTTAATTGCGCAACTTGACCGAGATGAACGCTTTCTGTTTGCCAATGAAGCCTTTCAGAAATGGTTTCAATGCGATGATCGCGAAATTCTAGGCCACCCGATTAAAGAAGTGATCGGCCCCGAACGCTATGAACTGAGTGGCCCCTATCTGCACAAAGCTTTAAGAGGCGAAAATGTCAGTTATCAGCGCGATTCTGTGACGGGCTATGGGACGGCCACTTTTTCGGTTACCTTTGTGCCCGAGTTCGATAACGAAAGAAACGTGACCGGAATCATTATTGTGGCCAACGATATTACAGATCAGATGTTGGCCCAAATT
Source organism: uncultured Pseudobdellovibrionaceae bacterium (assembly GCA_964504465.1). GTDB lineage: Bacteria > Bdellovibrionota > Bdellovibrionia > Bdellovibrionales > UBA1609 > CAZDFM01. Next base: position 2,982 of record CAZDFM010000372.1, read on the forward strand.
GAATTAAAGAAAGCAAAAGAAGCTGCAGAAGCTGCCAATGCGACAAAAAGTGCGTTTCTCGCAAACATGAGCCACGAGATTCGTACACCTCTAGGCGCAGTGCTGGGATTTTCAGAATTGCTTTTAAATGAAAATATGTCTCTGCAGGATCGTACCAATGCGGTCGAAGTGATTAAACGCAACGGCAGTTTACTTTCCAACATTATCAACGACATTCTTGACCTTTCAAAAGTAGAAGCTGGAAAACTCGAAATTGAAAAAGTCCATATCCCGTTTGATGAGATCATGAAAGAAATGAGTTCGGTTTTAAACTTAGAAGCGACCGAAAAAGGAATAGAGTTTAAAGTTGAATCCGATAAAAATATTCCCGGATGCATCAATACAGATCCACTTAGGTTGCGTCAGGTATTAATTAACATCGTTGGCAATGCGATTAAGTTTACCAAACGCGGTTCAATTCATATCAAAGTTGAAATGCGATCTTCAGCGTCAGGTTCAAAAAAATTAGGATTTCTCGTTAAAGACACTGGCGAAGGCATTAAGCCCGAACAGGTCGAAAAACTTTTTGCGCCCTTTAGCCAAGCTGATGTTTCAACCACCAGAAAATTTGGCGGAACCGGACTTGGGTTAATTCTGTCGAAAAAACTAGCTCAAGCTCTTGGTGGAGACGTTGAACTTCTGCAATCTGAACCCGGAGTAGGCAGTACATTTTTAATTACGAT
>CAZDFM010000373.1:0-3702 GCA_964504465.1 uncultured Pseudobdellovibrionaceae bacterium
TTGTTTTTCTCGGGCAATGAGAAGGTGATCCTGCATGGCTTGAATCTGTTTTTGATCTAAGCCTAAGGCTTTAGCTGTGTCTCTAAGAGCCATTCGAGAGCGGTAGCAAACAACAGTGCAAACCATTGCCGCATGTTTTTCGCCGTACTTTTGATAAATGTATTGAATCACTTCTTCTCGGCGCTGATGTTCGAAGTCGATATCAATATCGGGAGGTTCGCCTCTTTCTTTTGAAATAAAGCGCTCAAACATAAGACTAAACTTGTCAGGATCAACAGTAGTAAGACCAATCGAATAACAAACTACGGAGTTGGCTGCCGAGCCGCGCCCTTGGTGCAAAATACCCTGCGCTCTCGCAAAACGGCAGATATCCCAGAGAGTAAGAAAATAATCCTCGTAGTTGAGGTCTTTGATAAGCGCAAGCTCATGTTCGACCAGTTTACGAATTTTAGGAGTGATGCCCTGTGGGTAGCGACGGAGCAAACCTTCTTCGGTAAGTTCTCTTAAATACTGTGAGGGAGTTTTACCCGGAGGCAAATGCGACTGCGGATATTGGTAATGAAGTTCGCTTAATGAAAATTGCAGACGTTCTGCAATCTCGATACTCCGGGCTAAAACATCGGGGCGTTCGCTCCAAAGATCTTCGAGATCATCTAAAGGTTTTAAATGCCTCTCGCTATTTTGTAAAAGTCTTGTTCCGGCTTCGTCCAAACTGCAGCCATGTAAGTTACAAGTCAAAATATCCATGACTGGTTTGCGGTCAGGCGCATGCATCAAGGGGCGCTGAGTGGCAACCAGGCGGATTCCCATTTGTCGCTCGATTTGAAGAGCTTCGTCATAAAGTTGTACCGATTGCCAACTGAGATCTTTCCAAATCGGCAAGTAGAGGCGGTCTTCAAAAATCTCACTGAGCTTTTGCAACTTTTCAGGAGACCAAGGCGGCAAGGGAAGTGCAATCAAGTCGTCATTATAGTTTTTAAGATCATCGAGCTTTAAGGCCGAATAGCCTTTTTCGATATTTCGTTTTGACGCCGTAATGAGTTGGCAAAGTGTATAGTAGCCTTCTTTACTCATCACAAGTAAAGCAACGGAGCTTCCGTCTACAAGCTGCATCTCGGCCCCGACATGGAACTTAAATTCAGGATTAAGTTGGCTTGCGGTAAGGCCTTCGGTTGTAAACAATGAAGGCTTGCTCGTAAATTGAAAGGCTCGCACCACACCGTACAAACCATTGAGATCGCAAAGAGCCAGGCCGCGATAGCCAAGCTCACGGGCACGCAAAACCATCTCTTCGGGGTGAGAGGCGCCTTGCAAGAATGAAAAGTTACTTCGGCCTAAGAGTTCTACAAAGTTGACGGGTTTTTTTAGTGCAGAAGCGGGTCGTGGTTTTAAATCCCTCATCTGTCATGACGTTATCGCCCCTCAAGGCTCCAGTCAAATTTCGCTCTAATGCAGGGGGAGGTAAGCCGCTTATGGATTATCTTTTAACAAAAGCTCTAGGACACCGATCGACTGTTCCATGAACTTTCGGTGATTTTCGGGCTTCATAATCTGAATCAAAGTAGGCGAGGAGGCAGTTAAAATCGACTCCGAAAACTTAAGCCAAATGTCTTGGTAAGAGTTGGTTTCAAAATTTAATTTCACGAAAATACTTGAGATATCATCGGGAGCATAACGCATTTGCTGCAAAATGTTTTTCCGCTCTTTTATTCCCATTACTTCGCCCAAGTCGTGAAGTAATTGATTGTGGCGATCGAGCAGCTCGCCGCGGTTTTTAAGAGTCATGTTGGTTTTTAAATAGTGATCGAGCTTTTCATAAAAGCTGTGCGCCTCGCGCAAATAGACCCAATAAAATAAAGTGCCTTCACTTAAAGGTTCAAAGGGAGCAAGCACACTAGGATATCCGCCAATAATTGCGATGCGATTGTTGCCCGCGCGATCCTTGTATTGCACCGGAGTGTTCTCTTGTAGCCGGCCCCATAAGAAGTTTACGTGCTTGGCTAAATTGATATGCTGAAAACCAAAGAAACCACGGGTTTTTCGTTTGGCCGCAATTTCATACAGATCAGCCAATCTCTCCGTGAGGTTTCGGATCTGGGGATCTAAAAATAAAAATAGATGCGCCAAAAGATCATGATGATTTCCGATCGGTATTTGTCGCTCTTTAAGGTAATTAAAAAAGTGCGCCTCTTCGATAAAGCTAGGTTTTCCAGGAGGTAACCAATAGAAGCTGTAGCCAGGAAGATAAACAGCAAGCCAACTTGTTAAAGCTTCCTTAACTTGTTTGCCATTCGTAAATTCAGTGCTTTGCAAAATCGCGATGAGTTCGTTTCCACCAGGGAAGGTGCGGTAGGCATCTAAAAACTGAGTGAAGGTTAACTCAACCGCCGCAATGTTTTGACGACGAGTAGGATCGCGGATCAGCTGCAGATGTATCGGAACTTGAAGTTTTGAAAGGTTATTTACGACCCTTAGGGTAATTTCACTGGTGGGTGGGTTCTTGTAAAGTTCACGTCCAATAAACGCAATTTCTGGAGCAATCAAATCTTTGCACTGGAGTTTTGTTGCCTCGGCAGGACAGCGAGCGCTTAAGCTTTCAGTTACAGCAGGACCAGCTCCACGAGGGGAAAAGCTGGTACAGGCGGTAGTTAAGAATAGTGAAAAAATAAAGGTCATGACGAATCTATTCATCAATATAGTATCGGGATATTAGAGCGGGGATTAACCCCGTCTAGAGGCTAGGTTTTAATAGCTGGGGAAACTGTTTTCGCCAGTTGATTGAGGAGGGACTTCTCCGGCCAAATAAGTGTAGCTCGAAAGTCCACGCTCGTAGTTCTCAAGTAACAACCGAGCCTCTTGTCGAGATAGAGTGCCTCGCGCGATGCCTGATTCCGTCGAGCGACGGATTTTATCGAGAAGTTCAGATTTTTGGTAAGCCACGTAAGCAAGAACTTCGCGAACCTCGTCACCCTCGACCACATGTTCGACCGAGTAACCATTAGGACCAATGGCTACGTGTACAAGGTCTGTGTCACCGAATAGGTTATGTAGATCCCCTAAGATTTCTTGATAAGCTCCGGTCAAAAATACAGCGATGTAGTAGGGCTCGCCTTTTGTTAGGTTGTGTACTTCAAGATAAGTTTGAGTCGAACTCGCATCGATATCGATGAACTGTTTAATGTGCCCGTCAGAGTCACAGGTTAGATCCACAAGCACCGCTCTACGGTCAGGCTGTTCTTGCAAACGGTGAATTGGCATAATGGGGAATACTTGTCCCACAGCCCATGAGTCGGGCAAGCTTTGAAAGATTGAGAAGTTACAGAAGTAAGTATCTGAAAGTTCCTGCTCGAGCGCATAGTAGATGTTTTCAACATCGGGATTGTCTTTTGCGAGGCCCACCATCTTCGTTGCAATCGCCCAGTAAAGATTTTCGGCTTTTGCACGTTGCTCTAAACTTAAAACTCCGTAAGTGAAAAGTTGAAGGGTGTCTTTTTTCTTTTCAACTAAATCGTTATAGGCTTCGTTTAAGTTTTCTTTGGTGAGATTTACATAGATGTCATTGAGTTCACGAATCAAGGGATGTTGTTTGTGAACATCTTGAACGACTTCATCGTAACGACGAAGTTCATTTTTACCTAATACGTCGAAAACTAAAACAGTCGAGTGAGAAATTAAAGAGCGTCCAGATTCAGAAATAATATT
>CAZDFM010000374.1:0-3697 GCA_964504465.1 uncultured Pseudobdellovibrionaceae bacterium
CGACCGTTATAACGCCATTTGAGGGGGTTTCGGGTCCAAATGCTGCGGGCATGGCTTGTTCCACGCGGACCTTATCCTTTTTCTTCTCCTTCTTATCCTTATTCTTGCCCGCCCAAGCATTTTGGAACGGCATCATAAGTGAGATGAGGAGCATGAAATAAAGCTTCGATTTTTTAGGATTCAGTTTTAAATTCGCCATAGGGTATTATGCATAGCATCATTTTGGAAAAAGAACAATGCAGAATCGTAAAATTTAGCGATTTCAGTAGGTTACAGCCGTGTCCAACCATGTAAAAAGGTAAAAATGGTGAACATTTTACGTCACTTTGAGGCGCTGATGCCAGGGAGCGGGTCTAAAAGCTAAGCCCGGAAATTGAAAACCCAAAGCCGCTCCGATTTCGACCCGAAAAACTGCCTCTTTTTTAGCAATAAGAACTTTTGATCTCATCCCAAACTTCTACCAAGAGCATTGCAGAAAAAGCTTCAATTAAGGCTGTAGAAATTATTCAGAATCCGCTTCTGCAAATTTGCCAATGGTATTCGAGCAAAGTGCTGAATAGAAAACTAAATATCTGCAATGACGAGTGAATTTTCCCGGGGGGCCAAGGGGATGGTTTTATCTAAATGGAGTTCCATTTTAGCACTAGCTACATTTTTACTCTGTGCGAGTGTCAGCCCAAACGGCTGGGCAAACGTTGAGGTAAAATACAAAGCTTCAGACGTTAACAAAATGTCGTCAGCTGAGATCAATGAGTTTATCACCGACCTCATGAAGCATTGGCGACATCTCGAAAAACTTGCTAACCGCGAGAACAACGCAGATCTCAGCCCCGGTATTTCTGCATTTAGAGCATTACGTTCTTACGGACAAGTCGAAGAAAACATTGAGATTGTTTTAGGGATTCTCGCCGCCGAGATGAAACGCCTTGAAAAAGGTGTACATCATCCTGGAGTGTTCATCGAAGGTCTTAGCACTTTACGAATCATTGGGTCCGCAGTCCCTCCGATGTACAGTGATACTTTAAGAAAACTACGGTCTGTGATTAAAGTCCCCGCTCAAGGCGATAAAAAATTTGAAGCGGCACTTTACTCGATCTATGGGCAGACGATAAATGTCATGAGTCTTAACAAGGCTCACCCAGTAAGGCTTCTCGATGCGCTAAAAAAGGCCGAAGCTTTAGAAAACGGTCTTGAAACAAAAATCACACAACTTGAAAACCATCTCAATGAAACCATTATTGGCCAACCCGAAATCGTAGAGCTCATTTTAAATCTAGAATTTAAAACTCGCCTTTATAGTGAAGCTGAGAAACGCCCCGATATTCTCTATCTCATGGGCTTACCAGGGACAGGCAAAGATACGATTGCACGCGCTTGGGTAGACGGTATCCACGGAAAAACTGGAGCTTATAAAAAACATCTGTTTTCACTGCCGCTCATGAAAGCCGACAGTGATCTTTGGAAGGTGTTGGGTTCAGCAACGGGTTATGTCGGTTCAGAGGCTATTCCTCCGTTCTTAGAATTTTTGGTGAATCACGCAGACGGCCGATATAAATTCGAACAAGTCGATGGACCCAAAGGTCCAAGCTTTAAAGTTGTTGAGAATTCGGATTACAAAGGCTCGACATTACCTGGGTACTTTCCCCCAGACACGGGACTTGTATTCGCAAACGAATTTCACAACTGGTCGAGACAAATCAAGGACGACTTTCTAAAACAAGCCCTTGAGCATGGTTACTTTTCGATCAACAACCCCAACGGCGGTTTGTCAGAAATTTATGTCCCTGTTCGTTTTATTGCCGCTTCAAACGAAGGTTTAAATCTGCTCGCTTCGCGTGAAGCCAATGGTCAGCGCTACGGCAAAGAGATGAGTTATGACGAAGTCCTAAAAAAATGGGAACGTTATAACGGCGATAAAAATGCCTTAAAAAGCGCAATCCTAGCCACCAATGGCTCAGTGAATGATCCTGTAGGCGCAAATGGCAAACATTCTCCAGGCACCTCCGAAGAGTTACTTAACAGAATCCCTGAGCGAAATCTTTTATTACTTCGTCCCCTTTCACCAGAAAATTTAAAAATTATTGCTGAAAAAGAACTTACTGTAATGGCGAAAAAACTCGCTCAGTCCTCAGACTTGGCTGAGTCCATCGACCTTACTTGGAGCCACGAGCTTGTTGATTTTATTCAGGGCTATCATTATAACGCCGAAGAAAACGCGCGACCAATTCTCAGCCGTGTTCTCAGTCTTGTCGAAGAACCCCTTGTTGAGGCTTTCAGAAAAGGCCAGATCGAAGCATCAAAACAGAAGTTAGAAATCCGCCTTGAACTTAAAGACAATCCCGACGGCACCAAAAATCTAGTCATTCACGTTACCTATCCGAGCGGACAAGTTGCCTCGATAGAAAGACTGATCTCTGAGACACTTAAAGATAAAATTAAGGCCCCGCTTACCAATGAACGAATTGATGAGCTCAACCAATTCTCTGAAACAGCATCGCAAGAAGTTTTTGGCGTAGAGACAATTGTTGACCGTTTACAAGATCGAATTCTCAGTATCGCAAACGATCTTACCGCCGGCGATGTCGCACGTCCTGCGAATGCGGTTGGCGTTTTTGGACTCACCTCAACTGGTAAAACAGAACTTGCGAAAAAAACAGCCAAAGGCATTTTGGGCTCTGAAAGTGACTTGCTAACATTAGATTTTAGCCAAATTCAAACCTTACACGATTTTAAAACTAGGATCCTTGGTATCAAAGATGCCCGCGGGAACGCGATCGCATCTGACTTCATGAAGGCCTATGATCGCAACAATGGTCTTGTAGTTGTGGCCGCCGATGAAATTTCAAATGTGCGCGACCCTGAATTATTAAAAGCTCTTTACGACTTTTTTAGAGAGCCTATCGTCACCACATTTTCTGACGGAAAAGCCCGACCAATGGGTGGAGTTTTCGTAATCGTAACCGGAAACGCAGGGCAAGAAGTTTATGCTGCCGTTCCAAATGATATTCCAGATGAAATTAAAATGTCGGCTTGGAAGCAAATCTCAGACAAGCTCGCAAGCGACGTGAACCTGCAAGCTCAAGTTCTTGAAAAATACTTGCCCGCACCTTTGATTGCGCGGATCGGAAAGAACAACATTTTCTTTGTTCCTCCCCATACCTATCGGTCTTTGCGCCAGCTCGCTCAGTTGAAGCTCGGTCTTTCACTCAATCGTCTTAAAAATTCTGAGGGTCGCCGTGGCTGGAACGTGGTGTTTCCTTCTACTGACGAGTATCGACGCTTTATTGATATCGTGATCGACGAAGGCTTTAGCTTAAGACAACAAGGAGCTTCGATCGACGGCTTTATCCGAAACGATTTCGAAACCGCTCTGGACTCACTCCTCTTAAAAAATAAGGTCGCAACTAGTTCAACTGTCGTCATCGAATTTAACAAGATGACCAAAAACAACGACAAAGAAAATCCTGGTCACATCATCTATAACGTCTACGTAGAAGGCCAAGAAGAACCTTTAAATCTAAGAATACAGCGCCCTTACCGCTCTGAATCTTTAAAAGAGAATTCGGATATGAAACTCCTTGTTGCGTATCACGAAGCAGGGCACAGCATTGTGCGCGAAGCTTTATTCGGTAGCATTTACCGTCCAGTTAACATTTCGATCGTGCCGGGCGTAAGCTACATCGGCGGCGAATGGGTT
>CAZDFM010000375.1:0-3676 GCA_964504465.1 uncultured Pseudobdellovibrionaceae bacterium
AAAATCGTCCAGTACCCAAAGGAATATATTAAGCCCGATGAGAGTGAGCGACGAAACCGCAAGGTAGCGACCATCGCGAAACAACAATCCAAACGGAATAATCATCGTAATCAAAGTCAGCATGGCTGCCAGCCACTCCGCAAGTTTAACTGGCATCGGAAAGTGATCCAAAATCCAAAGCCCTGTCATCCACTCAGGCTTAAGGCGAATGAAACCCCAGGCTACCCAATATGAAACTGCAAAAAAGCGGATGTTATTTTCTTTGTTGGGAATAAAAAGAAATAAGCCCGTCATCAAGAGCCAGAAAAAATGTTCGTTCGAACTTAAACGGTAATCGCGAAAGTAAAGTGTCAGAAAGCAACCAAAACACAAAACCAATAAGAACCAGGCGACACTTGAGAGCCGAGTAAATAAAAACAAAAGCAGCGCAGTCACGGCAAAGAAAATGTAAGCTCCGTAAAGAAACTTAAGTAAGCCTGCAGGCATGCCGAGCCAAAAATCACAGCTGTTCATAACGGGCCAACACATGGGACTCGATTCAGTCGCAAGTCTTAACGGAAGCGCTCCGCGCATGACCCAATCTAAGAAAATCAGAATATGACCTAGGGCAACCGCTCCTCCAAAGAGGGTCACGGCCGATGACTTCTTAATTTCCCACAAATTTGATTTGATATATTCCATAGCTGCCGGTCTGTTACATGTGGTTGAGAATGCGTCTTTTAACCTTCCTGAACTTACGAGAGCTTGTCAAAAGAAGATCCCCTTCTCGAGGCAGGATGATTCAATGCAAAATCAGACTTTGCGGCCTCGGTAGTAGCCCCAAGTGTACTGCACTCCAGAAATCAGGGACAGTGCAACGCTGAGCCAAAGCAGAGACTTTCCAATTTCTGCAAGTGGAAGTCCGAGCGTCGGTTGATAAATGAATAAACAAGGGATCGCGACCATTTGAAAGGCCGTCTTCCACTTGCCAAATGGCTGTGCAGCGATGATCACCTGATTGGCCGCCGCTACAGAACGAATTCCGCCGATAAAAATGTCGCGAGCTAAGAGTAAAAACACAGTCAGCGAATCGGTTCTCTCTAAGGCAAATAAGACGACGAGTGCACCCAAAACCAAAATTTTGTCGGCGATGGGATCCATGAGTTTTCCCATATTGGATTCGCAGTGAAACTTGCGCGCCCAATAGCCGTCTAACCAGTCGGTGAGCGAGCCCAGAATAAAGATCACAGCGGCTAACCAGCCGGCCCATTCATAGTTAGGAATCCAGAGTGCAAATGGTAACAAAAGAGGACCTAAAAAAACCCGAGAGTAGGTGGCCCACATGGGAAGTTCAGTTTTCCAGCTCTTTGTCATTTGCACCTACGTCAGAAAGGGTTAGACTGACTCCATGAAAGCCCACGGTCCACTGCGATGGAGTCCTAAACTTACCCTCAAGCCTATGCTAAGAATGGCCTTAGCGCTAGGACTAGTTTTTTCAAATTTCGTGAAGTCTGAAAACTCAAATTTTCCCCCAGATCCCAACCGTGAATTGATTCAGATCTCAAGCCACGCATTTTGGCGCAAACCTAAATACTTCCACAAAATCGAAGAGGATCGGGCGATCTTAGTGAGCGTAAGAAGCTCAAAAATTAAACAAACCGAACGCCAATCCTTAAAGATGGAAGGCGCAGGAATGGTGAGTCGAACCCTGGAGCAAAGTTATTCGACGCTCAAGCAGTTTTCACGCTGGAAAGAAATGTCGGATTATATTCAAAGTTCGACTTATGATCCGGCAACGAAGATCTTAAAGCTGCATTTGTTGGCATTCCGGTATCACGCATATTTAAATATGCGAATCTTCTTTGACGAAAAAGATCCAAGCCCGAAAGCCTTGCGGTTTTTGGTCTTAGACGGCGCCTTTAAAGATATGGCGGGTGTACTCGAGTTCAAAGACCATGGGCGTCGTAAAACCGAAATCTCCATGACAGTATATGACGAATTCGACAAACTTCCGCTTCCACAATTCTTTATCGAATTTGGCTTAGAAGTGGTCTTTCAAAAAATGGCCGAGCGTATGCGAAGTTTTATCGAAAAAGAACATCCTCGATCGTAAATTTGGCATCTTTAACATTGGCCCCAAACTCTTAAGGTTTTTTTCTATGTTGGCAAAATCTCTTGCGTTGAAAGATCGGTTTATTTACGAGCACCGGGTGAATTTTCATGAAACCGATGCCATGGGAGTCGTACATCATTCCAATTATGTGCGCTTCTTTGAGTCAGCACGAGTTGCATGGATTAATGAAAATGGCCTCAGAGAATATCATTATCCATTTTCGAATGTGACTTTGGCGGTACTTGAAACCGCAACTCAGCATTTTCGGCCTGCATATTTCAACGATCTCCTTCAAATCGGCATTCAAGTGCGTCGCGAAAAGCTTAAAGTTCGATTTCGTTATGCAATTTATTCAGATCGCTTCGACACAGCTCTTTGTACGGGCGAAATCTTGCTTGTGCCTCTAAATCAAGATAATAAACCTACTCGGTTACCGGATATTCTCGTGCAACTCTTGGAGAAAGAAAAATGGATCGAAACCTGGCCCTCGAATTCGTAAGAATCACAGAATCTGCTTCACTCGCATGTGCTCGTTTTATGGGACGAGGAGATGAGAAAGCCGCAGATCAGGCCGCAGTTGATGCCATGAGAAAAGCTTTTGATTTTCTTAATATCGATGGAACGGTCGTGATCGGTGAGGGTGAACGCGACGAAGCTCCTATGCTTTACATTGGCGAAATGGTCGGACGAAAAACTCCGGACTCTCCCAAAATCGACATTGCCTTAGATCCTCTTGAAGGCACAACAATCTGAGAAAAAGGCGTAGTGGGGGCGATCTCTGTGATTGCAGTGGCAGAACGTGGAAACTTCTTGCATGCGCCCGATACTTACATGGAAAAGATCGCCTGCGGGCCTGAGGCTGCAGGTAAAATCAGCCTTAACTTTACGCCCGAAAAAAATCTCGAAATCTTAAGCGAGTGTTTAAAAAAGCCTGTCTCTGATGTAACCGTTGTAATTTTAGATCGACCCCGTCACGAAGAGTTAATTGCCCGTGTACGTGCCACCGGGGCTCGTATTCGCTTAATCGGTGACGGAGACGTATCAGCCGGAATCGCGCCATGTTGGCAAGAGTCCGGTATTGATCTTTTACTGGGCACTGGAGGCGCACCTGAGGGTGTCATCACTGCTGCGGGTATGAAATGTCTCGGCGGAGACTTTCAAGGGCGTTTAGTTTTTAGAAATGAAGACGAAAAAAACCGCGCTCGTAAGATGGGCATTACGGAATTTGATAAAACTTATTTGCGCGACGATCTTGCGCGCGGTTCCGTTATGTTTTGTGCAACTGGAATCACCGACGGGCCATTGCTTCAAGGTGTGAGAACTCTCCCCGGGAATCGGGCGATCACTCATTCCATTGTTATGCGTTCGGCTTCGGGAACTGTGCGCCGAATTGAATCGGAACATAATCTCAATATTAAATCTGATCTTGGCTTCAGTAAAAAAGCCTAAATCCTAAGTCTTTGGTTTCGTTGTAGTCTAATCTTAGGTTAAAGATGCGTCTCTAGTTGATTCCTCTTAGATAACTGGTTCTTGGAGTGGCTCATACCTGTCTCCAAGGGCATCGAACCAGTCCTGTTCCTATGG
>CAZDFM010000376.1:0-3662 GCA_964504465.1 uncultured Pseudobdellovibrionaceae bacterium
TTAAGATAGCGTGGTTCAAACTCAGACTTGAGCTTTGCTTCAATTGTGAGCTGCATTTTCATGAGATCCTCCCGTATGAAGTAAATGTTAGTTCCCATACCACGCGACATATAAGAGAGAACAGCAGGGCCATTAACAAATTTTTTCGAAGAGTATCAGACATTCTGTGCTGGTACGCCTTCCCGATAAAACTGGTTAGAATCGCTCCATTTGAGATTATAAGTGCGTACTCCCACTTCACAAATCCGAATATGTCAGTGTTCCCACTCAAGTCAAAGCTCGTCCACATGAAAGAAACGGTACCCGCAAATGTTGTGAGGGCCATAATCGCATTTGAGGTAGGGGTCACTTCGTCAGAACGAACTATTCGTGCAGCCAACAAAAATGGAGCTAAAATAAGACCTGACCCAATGCCACCAAGACCAGAAGTTATGCCCGCGACCGTACCCAATGACCAAAGCGCTTTTTTACTCGTAAAAAAATTGATCACCGCTGCTGAGCGGGTGAACGCAAAAATTTCTGAACTTTGAATTAACACCAAACCAAATACGCCCAAGAGAAAGAACTTTAAAAAACTCTCTGACATATGAACCGCAATCCAACCCGATAAAAACGAGAAGGTCACGGTCACTGGTCCTACGATGCGAGCGACCCTCCAGACCACTCTTTTTTGCCGATGGAACATAAAGGTGTTAATGGAAGCGACAAAAAAGATCGTGAACAATGATGTGGCAATCGATTGGTGGTGGCTGAGTCCCATCACCCACGGTAAAAGTGGAACAATTAACAGGCCGCCACCGATTCCTAAAAATGTTGAAACAAGTCCCACGACACAGCCGAGACCAAAAATTTCGAAGATTTCTAGAGGGTTCAACTTAAGCGCCTCGCTTTACAAATGATTAGACGTCGAAATTGGCGCGAAACAAAAGACCAAAATGGTCCGAAGGCGCAAGTTCGTTTTCATCAGGAAGCCCAAACATTTTAATTTCGGGCTTCAGGTGTTCGGCTTGCGTTAACATCACATAATCGAATTGTCGAGGCTCGCGTTCCCATCCTCGTATGAGCTGTATCAGCTCTGCTTTTGCATTTACTGAAAAGGTTAAATCTTCAACAAATACAGTAGGAGGAAACTGGTTTTGAAAATGGTGATTCGCACTGTTTCGTGCCGGATCCCAAGTTTTGAGAGTTTCTTCTTTTGTTCCAACGAACTCTGACGTGGTCTGAGGTAAAAACCCAAAATCCATAAGCTTGTCGTAGCATCTCGAACCCGGAGAAAAATTTAGATCTCCGCCAAGAATAATATGTTGATACCGTGGTCGCAGGGGCGCCAGATATTTAATGAGAGTTTCGACTTCTTCAAAGCGGCGGATATTGGCAGACTTCAAACGTTTAAAAAGCTCTTCTTGCACCGATTCAGAAACTTCATACTTTTTGATCCAGGCATCGAGTGCCGGACGATAGCTCTCTTTCCACTCAAGCCCATGATGAAGATGAGTGTTCGCGATCAAAAGCTTTCCTAAGCGCGGGTGAAGCGCTTCGACCAAAACTGCATATCGACATTCATCAAGTTGAAAAGAATAAAACGTGCTCGCGCGCGAACCCTTTGGCCCACTGAGCATTAAATTTTCAAGGTGTCTTGGGCTCCACTCAGTACGAATTAAAGTGCAGAGACCTGAGTTGAGATTTAAAGGGAAACCGAGCCCAAAAACTTTTACCCCTGCGAGATCCATCTGTTCAAAGTGCGAAAGCCCTAACTGCTCGCCCATTTCAAGCGAACGGTCCCAGAGAGGATTCACCTCTTGCAGGAAATAGATATCCGCATTGAGCTCTTTTAAAATTTCAAGCTGGCGCTCTTCACGAAGTAATCGACGAGTTTTAGGCTCGAGATAGCTAAAGCGAAACTTAGAATCAAAGCTTAAGCCGTGCCACATATTGAGTGTTGCAAAACAGAGGTGAGCCGAGCTTTTTTCCGGTCTTTTCTCTGTTTCTTTCACGGCTTTATTCTTTCTCTAAGAGACTCGATTATGAACGAGAGAACGTGCAGTGTCTTCAAACTGCACTTCGATTGCGCTGCCATTAGCAGAGACCACGAAACCAATACCAAACTTAGGATGGTTAATGATCTCTTTATCACCAAAGGCGGCCTTCATATTGTAAGGCTTTGCTTTCGAGATATCGGCGCTCTCTTTCAGGCTGACCCAAGATGCTTTTTTAGTAGTATCTTTCTTCACCGCTTTTTTAACGGCTTTCTTTTTGGTCTCGATCGAAAGAGTTTTTTTAGTGTGGCAAACTTCACATTCGATTTTAAATTTCTTGTCATCGACGTGAGCGAGAACTTTGAGATATCTCTCAACACCACACTTTTTGCACTCATGAAAAATATTTTTTGCGACTGGAGGTAACGTTTTTAAATCTGCCATATGCCCTAGAGAATGCCTTGTTTTCGCTCTAAGGTAAAGCGTTTCGAGGGCCAGACGCAGTCTATCACTTAATTGCACTTATAGAGGGGTGTAGACTTTTAAGCTTGCATCTAAGGCTTGGGTTCGAATCTCGCCCGCATTTAAGAAAAACGGGCCTTCTCCCCTCTCAATTCGCTGTTGCAAAGCGATCAGGGATTCATCTTTTTTAGGATCCACGTCGAAGCCGCAGTACTTGTATCTTTCAGTAAAATCCTCTTGGGCCTCGCCACTAAAGAACCGGGCCCATTCTTCTGGATCTGATTTTAAGCGGTAAGTCAGCGTTCTCGCATACGAGTGTACGGGCGTATAGGCGGTTAGAACCTCGAAATCCCCATAATGCGAGTGAAGCCTTACTGAAGGCGAGCCCCACTGGGTGATACCGCAGCAGATCTCTACATTCGCATGCCACAGGCCAAAGGCTTTACTGAGAAAGCCTAAACCGTAGAACCGCTCTTCAGGTTTTAATAAAGAATTCACTGAACAAAGGTTGTGGGCCACCCACTCCCCATCGCCCATAGTGGGAATAATGATAAATAACGAAACCGGCACGAGATCATCGTCGGGACCTGGTTGGGCAATATCGAGAATAGACTGCGGGACCTTATCTTTTGGCAATGCAAAGCCCGCCACAAAACCTGGCACTACCGCACAATCGTAAAATACCCAACGGGGCATCGCCATATTGCTCGCTGCAAAAGCCTTGGTCTCAAGCCTCAAGATCTGATCTGCAAAGCTCAGATTGCTCATAAATAACGGATTTTTGTACATGGGAGCGTGCGGAAACCAATCAAGCGGAAATCTATGCCCCGGATTTTTGATCCGATTTTCTTCGCGCACAAATACATAAGGCTGGGCGTACTCTAGCCATTTCATGTCGGGTCTGCGAAGAAGGTCTGCTCTCAAGGTGTACCTCGATCAATCTAGGGACTCGATACATTCTATCACGGCCTCGAGATTGTCCAAGACCTGAAGTTTTTCGTTAAAACCACGGGGAATTGTGGATTGTTCTTCAAATAGTTTAAGACATTCTAAAAATGGCTCCCAATACCGAAGGTAATTGTAAAAGACTAAGGACTTGTCGGTCATACCCAGTTGAAGACGGGCTAAAAAATCCATTACTTCGTCTAGGGTTCCGATACCGCCGGGGTAAGCGAGCATGATATCGCCTTCTTCTGATAGAAGCTTTTTTCGATCCGAAAGCTC